>JAJRVU010000462.1 GCA_024277145.1 Planctomycetota bacterium | reverse complement strand
TCTCCATATCCTTTATTTGATCGGTCAAAAACGAAGCTGGCCCATTTTTACCAGTAAGCGAACTGCATCAGATCGGATTAATCTGGTTGTGAAATTTGAAGGCAAAACTGTTGCTGAGGGAAACCCATGCAGCTATGAAGGAGTTAAATTCAGGGTCACTCAAGATGACAAGCTAGTGATTGAAACAGAAAAGAATAGTACTCCCCGTTTGTTTTTTCTTGACCTCATTCATCTATCCAAAGGAGCCATCAAATCCAAACAAACCTTACGAGTACAACCCGCCCCTCCCGATCGACCAATTTCTTATCTGGCAGACATGGTCGATGACCTTATTGGTTTTTTTTATAATTCCTCAACGCGAAAATTCAAACCGATTTCGAAACAGGGTCTCGACCAATATTTCCGAAGACTTCAGGCACATGGCGTCAAACGATTAATCGTCTGGCAGAGTGCGTTTCCATTTTCTGCAAAGCCTGAAGATTTTGAGGAACCGATTCGAAGTGATTACTTAGCCATCCGGCAAGCATTAATGAACCAGCCTGATATTCTGGAGCGGATGTCAAAAGAGAAAACAATAAAAAATTGGAAGTGGATCAGCCTCATCATGCATCTGGTCACCACTCCTGAATTTGGTAACAGGTTTTCTCAAAGTGCAATTGATCATGGTATCTCTCTCACTGCCAGTTTCCGCCCCTTTGAATCTGCATTACAAAAATATTACACGATGCCTGTCTTTGATGAAGAAGGGAATTTTGTGAGATATTCTCACTACTGTTCCTACGCTCCATTTGATTTTGACAAGAAAAAACATGATTTTGCACATTACCGAATGCTTTTAAAACAGATGGGAATGGAAGATCAAGCAACAGTTTCAACAATTGAACTTCAGAATATTACAAACAGGGATCAGGTTCTGGAAAAACTGAACAATGGTCTCTGAAAATGGACATTAAAATTTCTCAGTTTCCTCCATTTGATCCTAATGCTTATGTCCTGGTCAAGCTTTCCAATGAAAAATATAAGCTCGTTAGATACCACCACATTCAAGAAAAAACATTGTCAAAAAAGATTACGATTCCCTGTACAAAATTTGAACCGGAAAAAAACAATAACATCCGACTCCTCAATTTGAATATTCCTGTTGAATATCGTTTTATTCAAATTTCATCCCACTCTTCTAGCGAAGATTCCATAAGTCTATCAACTGATGCCCCTGTTCGAATTATTGCAAAAGCAGGAAATCCATTGGGGAAGTTTAACAATTACTGGGTGATAGCAGATCAAAAAAAGGATACATATGGAACCCGGGTTGGGCCATTATTCCAAACGGGAACACTTCGTTCTCAGTTTGATACAACTCGAAAAAGTGAAAACTATTTTCTTACACAGCCCGAAACCATTTCCCTGAATGAAAATATCCTGGTGATTGACCGCGGTGATGCTTATACCGACGAAATGATCAATTTACAGAACGCTGAAACACGCAAAATCGCAATCAAACAAATCCGGGACATTCTCTCTTATCCTGCATTTGATGAAATTCTTATCAACACTCGATCTCAGACACAATTAGCTGGTTCATGGGGAGATCGAAAATTAGGTGTTCGCCCTACTCTTGAATACCGAAGAAAAAAAGTCAAAGGCTACCGTCAACTCGGCTTGGATTACGGCTATGGACCTGCATCAATAGGCAGGAATCAGGATCTCGTTCAAGCGATCAAAAATAATCCAAAAGCAATTCGGGAATTAACACATCATGTATCAATGGAGTGGGAATCAACCTGCCAATCTCCAACAAGGCCATATCATTGGCGGTACATGAGAAACAAAGCAATTGCAAAAGGACTAAGATTATTCTTTGAAGACTTACGCAAAGAATTTCCAGAAACACGAATCCGAGCGGTTCTTCCTCCCTCTGCTACTGTTGAAAAAAATGTAAAAGAAGCAATCTCCAAAATGAAAAAAGAGAAGGGCCAGAACTATGATCCTGACTATTTCCGGTATCTTTGTTCTTATCTGAATTACATTCCAGCCATTGGCGAAGGAATGACCATGGTTGATTTGAACGGCCTTAATATCGAGCCGATGATTCTCGGTTATCGTGGCCTTCCTGATAAAGAACCACGTCAAATCTACCTTAAAGAGTTCCTCAAAGATTTAAGAATTAAACATGATTACAAAGGGCCGTACAGTTTTTATTATGAAGCTCAGGAATCATTAAGAACTCCTGCGAAATACAAACCGCAGGAAAAACGGGAAGAGATCATCAAAGAGTTACTTGCGGATCCTGATGACATTAAAGAAGTCATTCTTTATGAAGCTGCAAACTGGATTCAATATCTTCCTTTTCAGGATAAAATTCATGGCCAGCATGGTTACCTTGATTAAAGCTTCAGATTAAAACTAATTCACCGACCAAGGCATTTACCTCATTTTTGGTTTCACCTTGAAAAAATAAATGTCCAGCAACCGCTCTCCCATGAAATTTAAAGCGTTACCACAACTTCAGACATATCTATCTTTTTTAGAATGACGTTCCCCTGCCATACTGCTATAATAAACCAATGCAATGAGAATAAATCACAATTCCGAGACTCCATTTGGTACATATTGAGGAGATTCCAAGATGAAAAAAATACATTATCTGGCCATTCTGCTGGCAGTCCTTTTTGCAACTTCAGAAATTATAGCTCAAGGTCGTGGTAAGGGCAAAAAACAAGGTCAAGGTCAGGGTCAGGGTCAGGGTCAGGGTCGCGGACGAGGTCAGGGGCAAGGATACGGTCAGGGGCAAGGATACGGTCAGGGGCGTGGACAACAGCAGGGACAAGGTCGAGGACAATCAAAAGGTGGCGGAGGGATGAGCCAGAATGAACAACAAATCAAAAACATGATTGACTCCATTCCTATTGGAAATTTAGACGTGAGGGAACGTGAAGGTCTCATCCTGATGAGGGAAGAAGAAAAACTGGCCCATGATGTCTATGTCGTTCTTTATCAGAAAACATCGTTAAAACCATTCGGTAATATTCAACGTTCTGAATCAAGGCACATGCTTGCAGTGAAATACATGCTGGACCGTTATAAACTTCCTGATCCGATTAAATCGAACGCCATTGGATCTTTTCAATCGCAAAAACTTTTGCAACTTTACAATCAATTGGTGCAACAGGGGTCAAGGTCCAATGCGGAAGCAATCAAAGTGGGACTGTTAATTGAAGAACTTGATATTGCAGATTTGAGAAGACTTTTAAAAGAAACAGACAACAAAGATCTCCAACTTGTCTACCAGAATTTACTCAGAGGTTCCCGCAATCACCTGAGAGCTTTTGCACGATTGCAGAGTAAATATAATGTTTCCTACACCCCACAGTACCTCTCACAAACAGATTTCAATCAAATTGCACAAAGCCCACAGGAAAAGGGGAACGGCAATAATCAAGGGGGAAAAGGAAATGCCAATAATCGACAAGGCAACGGTAAAAATCAACAAGGGAATTCTAATAATCAGCGTGGAAAAGGAAGTAGAGGAAAAGGAAGAAGAGGAAAAAACCGTAACTCTAACTAATAGCCAATGCTCGTACTAAGTAGAAAAATATACGAATCCATTATCATTGATGAATCGATCGTGGTCGCTGTTGTCGAGATACTCGGCGGCAAAGTGCAGATTGGTGTCTCTTGCGCGAGCGATATGCCTGTCTATAAGCAAGAGGCACCCCCGCAGGGTATCATCGAATCATTTCGCAACTACCGTGGCGAAACTTCAGGAATAATTGAATGCAGTCGAAAAAAGGGCGAATCTTTATGTATCGCCAATGATATCAGCATCTTGATTGTTGATATTCAAAGTGAAATGGCTCGGCTTGGTGTTGTAAGCCCTAAGGGCATCGTAGTTCGTCGTCAAGAATTTCAATAGTTAGTGATACCAGTCTACCTGCAGCTTATCTCTAGTCATATCTTATTATGTATATTGAAGTTATGAAGAACGCTCGCGTAACCATTAAATTCCACATATTTATCACTTTAGCTAAAAGAGGCAAAAGTTAACGGCAGATTTTTCCGATAATTTGATTAAAGGACTCTCTTGTATCAAAAAAGAAGGATCGATACCCATGCCGGAAAACATCAATGAAATTCTTGAACAAAGCATTAACGAACTCCTGATGTGGGTCGGCTTCGGGACATTGGTTGGACTAGCCGCGAAAGCAATTATGCCAGGACGTGATCCCGGTGGAGCAGTTGCCACCATGCTGATGGGCATCGGCGGATCTGTTATTGGTTGCGGAATTGTTCTATTCTTCGTTGAAGGTGCTCGTTTAACTCCTATCAGTTCAATGGGTTTTGTCGCGGCAACCGGGGGAGCATTTATTATTCTCTTCTTCTATCGCTTGATGTCCGGGTCATTTTTTGCAGAATCTGAAGATGGTGATCGTTATATTCACCGTCGTTCCAGACGACGACGTCGTCGTACATTGGTCAGAGACTAGTGCAGGTTCGCCCTGAATTCTCTGCACCAGATATTGTCATGCATTCAGAGAATTCAACCCGATGCAATACTGCAAACTAAATTCCAATTGCTACTTACACCCAACAACAGTCTATTCAATGACAATCTGTCATGAGTGATCATACCGAATTGAAAGGGAAATCTCTTTCCTCTCGGACCGTTCGCGCAGTGATCTGGAACCAATTACTCTGGACCGCAGGATATTCACTGACAACAGGCGGGTTTCTTCTTTATTTTGCCAAAGACCTGAATGCAACTCACCTGCAAATTGCTCTTATTCTGGTCATTCCGGAAACCTTCGGATTCTTCGGCCTTTATAGTCGTCGATTGATCAACCTGTTTCAAAGCAGAAAAAAAACCTGGCTTTATCTGTCTCTCTTTTCGCGAATGATTTCACTCGGTATCCCGATAGCAGCCATTCCATTCATCAATAATCAGTTTGATTCTCTCTATTCTCTCTTTATTCCTGCCCTGATATTCAGTTCGATCCTGAATTCTCTCGCTTATATGGCTTATCTGTCCTGGCTTTCTGATTTAGCCCCGGAAGAAAAATGGGGGACATTTTTTGCAAAACGAAATATCGCCAAGCTAAGTATCCTGCTGGTTCTCCCTGTGATTGCAGGGTTCGGACGTGATTGGTTGAGAAATCAGGAATTGCCCACGGAGACCTTGTGGATTTATGTTGCCGTCTTTTGCATTGGAACATTATTGCAATTGGGTTCCATCATTCCGATGCTTTCTTTAAAAGATGTCATGCGGGGAAATATTTTCCGGGATGAAGCTCACACAGGGAATTCAAAACAAAAGTACAAAGGACATTTTCTACAGGCATTTAAAAATCGATCACTCAGGTATCTGTTGATTCATAACTGGTGGCTTGCTTTTTTTAACGGATTGACTCAGTCCGTCTTTTTTTTATTCCTTTTCACAAAACTACATGTCGGATTAGGAATCTATTATCTCCTTGTCTCCACAATGCAATTTGTCAAAATTCCTGTGAGCAAAGTTACCGGAAATTTGTGTGACAGGAATCAGGAAAAACGGGTCATGCTTGCTTCTCTTTTCATTGCAAGTTCCGGGTTAATATTCTGGATTCTTGCATCAGAAAATAAATGGTTCTACCTGTTTGGTGCCTATGCCTGCTGGGGTGCTTATGCTGCTTTAAATATTTCGGGAAGGAATCTTCTTTTCAAACTTTCCCCACGCAGTGATAATTCGTTTGAGCTTTCGTTGTTTCGTCAGGTGAGTGGTTTACTCGCAGGTTTAAGTGGATTGCTGGGAGGTTTCTGGTTAACAAATCTGACGGAAACGGAATTTTCGGTGCTGATTGGAAGTTATGAAGTTGGCCCTTTTCAGTTTCTTTTCCTGATTTCTCTTATCGGTCGATATCTTTCTTCTTTATGGCTGATCCCGGTCAGGCAACCTCTGCAAAAATCGGCTTTTTAGAATTTTTTTTGGCCGTGAGGGACCTGTTTTAACATATAGAAACCGGGTTCCCACGAGCCAGAACCGACTGTTCCCACAATTAAAATGCTAATTTTTTATAAATAATGATTGACAAACTCTCCCCAATCGCTTACTGTACTACCCAAGTAGAACAGTAGCCAAATAAAGGAGAGGAACATGTTTCTCCATATCAATCCGAACAATGGCCTGGCGATCTATGACCAGATTGTCAGGCAAATCAAGTTTTCAGTCGCATCTGATGGGCTTTATCCGGGGGATCTGATCCCATCGGTCCGAGAGCTCGCTAAAGAACTGGCTGTGAATCCTAACACGGTTTCCCGAGCTTATCGCGAACTTCAGGCGGATCAGGTTCTGATCACCATTCGAGGAACAGGCTTGCAGGTCACACAGAATGCTCCTGAAACGTGCAAGAAAGACAGAACAAGGCTTCTCAGCAATCGCATTCAGTCCGTACTGCAGGAAGCATCCCAGAGTGGTCTAACACGACAGGAAATTGATCAGATCATTAAAAAGGAACTCGACCGTCTGGATAAAAAGAAATCAAAAAACAGCAGCACAGAATCAAAGGAGTCCTAACTCATGAATTCCGTTTTTCAACTTAATAGCATTACGAAAAAATTCAAAAACCAGACCGTGCTTGATGATGTTTCCCTGACCGGGGAAAAAGGAAAAGTCATCGCCCTTCTTGGTGAAAACGGGGCGGGTAAAACAACCGCCATCAAAATTATGCTCGGGTTTCTCAAGCCAGATTCCGGTAGCTGTGAAGTTCTCGGAATGAACAGTTTGAAACAAGGTCTCGAAATTCGCCAGCGTGTTGGCTATGTCTCGGATAACCCTTCCCTTTATGAATGGATGACAATTCATGAAAATGGTTGGTTTGCAGCAGGCTTTTATCCCTCCGGATATTTTGACCGATACCAGGAACTGATCAAAAACTTCAATCTCGATCCTGCAAAGAAAATCAAGGAACTCTCCAAAGGAATGCGGGCCAAAGTTGCGTTGGCAACAGCTTCTGCTCATGAACCGGAACTGCTTGTTCTGGATGAACCGACAACAGGATTGGATTCCATGGTCCGTCGCGAATTTCTGGAAAGCATGGGGGAAGTTGCGGGAGCGGGTCGTACCGTTTTTCTTTCGAGCCATCAAATTCATGAAGTCGAACGGGTGGCGGACACCATTGCCATCTTGCGGGATGGAAAAATCCTGATTGTGGAATCGCTTGATAATCTCAAACAGAATTGCACGGAAGTGACCATCACCCACAGTAATGGTTCATTGAAACTTCCGAGTATTCCCGGCGATATTATTCGGGTTGAGCAAAGAGATCGGCAGAGCAGAATTCTCGTCCGAAATTTCGACAACCAACAGTTTCAAGGTTCGTTTGAAGAATACAGCATTCAGGTTGTGGATATTCGAAAGCCATCGCTTGAAGAAATTTTTGTGGGCTACATGAAAGACGACAGTGAGCCCCAAAGTATCGGAACCGATGAGCAGTCAGCAGCAGGAGAAAACCAATGAGCACCTTTCACCAAGTTCAACGAATGATCTGGAAAGAATACCGATCAATTCGAATCATCTGGCTGGCAGTACTTCTGATCGGATTGTTTCTTCAGGTGGTTAGCTATAATTTGCATGGCACTCGTAACACCGGTATACGAGATGAATCCATTTTTTTTATTGCATTTATAATCCCGGTCTGTTTTGCGGTGGC
>JAJRVU010000461.1 GCA_024277145.1 Planctomycetota bacterium | reverse complement strand
TGTAGCCGATGTCGCAAAACTTCTCGACAATGATGTTTTCAAGTATTATTGTGCAGAGGGAAGTCTGGAATTAATTGAATCGATCAACGCAGTAAATTCATAAGGCTTACTTTGAACATCATCACACCCTGCATCAAGAAACCGTTTTTTTTCATCTAACATTGCAAATGCTGATGTTGCAATAATTGGAATCGCCTGCGTCTCTGGATTTGACTTAATACTCTTAGTCGCCTGAAGACCTCCATCATCAACCACAGCTCCTCCGTCCGAATCGGGAATACCAATATCCATCAGGATTAAATCAATATTTTGTGTTGTGGCAGTCTCCACAGCATCTTCTATATTGCCTGCCATGAAAATTTCATGTTTGTCTCGAGACAACAGTCTTCGTAAAATTTCTGCATTTGAAAGATCGTCTTCAACAATTAAAATTCTTGCCATTATTGGTCCCTTTCGTTCCTTTAAGATTTTTTACGAATGTGCATGTCAACTCGTCGATGGATTTCTTCGAGAAGATCTTCCTGAGAGTATAACCCTTTGTTCAGCACTCGTACAACAAGGCTGTCAAGATATTCTTTCTCTTTGGGAGTCGGTTCTTTGGAAGTAATGACAACGATTGGAATGGAAAATCGCTCACCAAATTGGGCGTACTCTGCCAGAAATTCAAATCCATTCATCACAGGCATCATTAAGTCTAACAGAATCACTGCCGGTTTTGCTTTCTCCAACACTAATAATGCTTCTTCTCCATTAGCAGCCTCTAGGACTTTCCATGAATCTCTTTCAAGGGCGCGCCGCAGGATTTCACGGGTGGGGGCTTCATCATCTACAACTAAAATTGTTTGGTCTCGCTTACTACCTGTATGCTTGGAGAGAAGACGGGAGAGTTTTTCCCAATCGATCGGTTTTGCCAAATATTCGATTGCTTCGCAATCGTTCATCTCTGCAGGAATATCAGCAATCGTCACCATCACGACAGGAATAGAAGAAGTCTGCTCATCTTTCTTCAATGCCGAAAGTACAGTCCAACCATCGACCTCTGGCATTAACACATCTAGTGTAATAACAGCCGGTTGTAAACGTTTTGCCATTTCGAAACCCTGCTGTCCCGTTGAAGCGGTCACCACCAGAAATCCACGTCCACTTAAATGTCGCTGCATCATTTCACGAACACCTGGTTCATCGTCAATTACCAGAACAGTCCGCCTAGAAATACTTTCTGCAGAGATATTGACGCTGTCGGTCTGCGTCGCTTGCAAGAATGTACCGACTGAATCATCTTCCGCAATCATTCCCTCTTCCAGGAAATCTTCTGATTGTGCCATATCTTCCTTTTGCGGTTCAGCAGATGGGGCTTGATGGTCAGGCAAGAGATCTAATTCTCCGACGGGGAGACGCATGGTGAAGGTTGTCCCTTCGCCGAGTTTACTTTCCAGCCTGATTTCACCACGCATCAATTCACAAAGTCCTTTACAAATCACTAATCCTAAACCGGTTCCGGTACGGTTACCATCTTTTGACGAGAGTTTAGTAAAAGGAGTGAATAGCTTCTGCTGTTCTTTATCCGACATTCCGCGTCCTGTATCACGGACATCAAAATCAATCCATTGATTATTGTGAGAGGATTTTCTGGTGACTGCAATCGTGACTGTTCCATCTTTTGTAAATTTACAGGCATTTCCAATCAGGTTGATCAGGATTTGACGGACACGTCGGCGTTCAGCAAACAATAATCCCAGGTCATCCTGAACCTCAAAAATCACCTTGTTATTGTTCTCGTTCGATTGCACTTCAAGACCATCACGCACCTCATTCATCAATTCAATCACTTCAAAATCTTCTGGTTCAAGGTTCATCCCTCCCATAATAATTTTTTGATAGTCCAGAATATCATTAATCAAATCGAGTAACTGCCCTGCTGCAAAACGAATCTTCTTCAAATCATCCCGTTGAGAATCGTCAAGCTCTGTAAACTCGAGTAATTGACAAAATCCTGTCACCTGATTGAGAGGGTTCCGAAGTTCGTGACTGACACTTGCCAGAAATGCGTCTTTGGCGTTATTAAGTTCTTCTGCCCGATTTCGTTCTACTTTCAGTTCTTTATTTGCCTCACGTAATTCTCCCGTTCTGGTTAATACAGCTTGTTCTAATTTTTTTTTGGCGAGTTTCCGCTCATTTTCTGCTTGCTTGCGTTCTGTGATATCTCGCATGATGACAGTAAACAAAAATTGTTGCTCGACACGAACCGAACTGATTGAAAGCTCAACAGGAAATTTTGTCCCATCAATACGTTTCGCTCTAGCTTCCAGAGAAACAGAAGGAGTTTTCGATTCATCTGCTCGCAATACAATCAGGCAATTTTCTAAAATAGATTGATACTCCCGAGATACTAGCTGACTGACGAACTGATTGATAACTCTGCTGTCACCCGCTTCAGTATATCCCAGCATACGTTCAACTGCTGAGTTCAGAGTCAGAATTTTCCCTTGTTCATCGAGTGAAATAATTCCTTCTGCAGCACTATCGACAATCAGGCGTAATCTGGCTTCGCGAATGCGAATTTCTGATTGTCTGGTATCGAGTTCATGAAGCATGTGTTGGATACCACGTGCCAGATCGCCTGTTTCATCCCGATTTGTGACTGGCAAAAAGACATCGAAATTTCCTTCAGCAATCTGTTCTGCTGCCCGAGTTGTTTGTACCAGAGGGCGCGTTAATGTATGAGAAAACCAAAATGCTAATCCAACTCCAACGGTAATGCAGAGTATCACGATGAAGACAATCCAATTTGTCGTCTCACTCAAATCAGCATCCATTTCGTCTAACGAAAATGCCATAACTATCCCCATGTGGCGAGCGGGTTGTTGTTTATCAAAGTAGAGTGGAAAAAAGTTGACTGCATAATTGCGGCACTCAACTGGTTGACTATACTCTCTTTCTACTTGGTCAGCACTTAACTCTTTCTTCAATATTTTTTCGGTCTCCAGAATGGCAGTCTGTCCTTCTGATGTGAGAGGAGCACTAATAACAAAATTTGTCGATTGACCGTGAATGATTCGTCTAGGAAATGTCACCAGAGATAAACTTGAATTTCGACGTAATTTTTTAAGTATCGAATCGAGTTGGCTTCTTTTCTCTGCCCCCCAATTTTTAGCATCTGGAAATTTCCAGCGCATCAACCAAAAGGGATTGGATAACGCAATATGCTTTGAAAACCGATAACTCATATCTCTTGTGATTTTTTTATTTCCAGAGAGAGTCTTCTCTTCTTGATCAGTGGTATTGGGTAGGTAAAACGGTTTCAGTTCTTCAAATTCAGATTGATCCTGGATACGACAGGTTGCATCGGGACTTATATTAAACTTTTTGCGCAGTTCTTTATCCTTCGCAATGTCCCAGACAAATTCTTTCCGAGAATCGGGATGAATCAGAAAATCCCCCGACTGATTCGCCAAATAGATTCTATGCCGAGGGGACAAAACCAATTCTTTCAGCATTCCAAAATCGAGATTAATAATGATAATGGCATGGACTTCACCTTTAAGATTATAAACAGGAACCGATGCACGCATCACAGGCTGAAGACTCTTCTCAATTCCACCACCTTCATGGTTTAAGTCAACTTCAGAAAGCAGAATTTTCTGAGGTCCCAGCTTCATTGTCTTTTCAATATAAGGACGTTTTTTAAGGTACTTGTCCTGTGTATCCAAATCTTCCAGCGGAATTTTGTCGAATACTATTTTCCCATGGTTAGATTCTGTTCTCTCAACACGAACTATTTCACGTCCGTTTTTATCAATCAAACGAATTTGATAGTATGGTTTGGGCAGTCCATCTACTTTTAACTCCGAGTCATCATTCCCTGGATCTGTTTTTTGATGGGGCACCGGTTCATCAAAACAGGCTTCTTGAAAGACATCTTGCAACTCCCTTCGCCAGACATCCAAATCGGAGTTCTGCATATCGTTTGTTGCACGTGCTTCTGTAATTTTATGAATCAGAGGCATGCCAGCCAGTCTCAAAGCATCTTCACGCATATTCGAAATGTAATTCTGAATAAGATACGCTTTGATTTTTGTTTCATCCGCCAGATCAACTTCTTCGTGCTGAACGAGAAGAGTCTTCGCTCGATGATAAACAACAAGCCCGACAGTTGTCGCAACTGTGACGATGACGATAGATGCAAATAATCCAATCTTCGGTGCGATACGAATATTCATGTTGCCCGATCTTGTGAGACGCTAAGTAAATTTTTCTCAAAACCACGGTTTCTATTTTCTCGTTCTATCATGACAGAATAAAAATGGATAATAACCAGCTTTGAGACAGCTTCTAGTTTTTGTCGATTTTCCCAGAGATACCCAAAAGTACTTCTGGTATTTACGGAAAGTTTTCAATACTAAATAATGTAAACGAGTGGATCACCATTGAAGGCGTAGAAAAGAGGTCGTCTGAACTTAACTGATATCAAGTTTACTTGAGTTGAATGATGTCAAATCAAATCTGAGAATGATGCCTTTCAAAAAACAGAGACAAGCAATCACAGCTAAATCTGATATTTTTTAGCAACATTAATCATTGCTCCGATTCTATCCCTGTAATTACCATGCCACAAGTCATTATTGAGTTGATTCTTTGGGATGAGTGAAGAACAAGAATTTTGAATTGTCAATAGATATTGTGATGAAAGAGCATGTTCCTGGGATAGCCGTGAAGTAACTATTGTTACTTGATTGTGTTCCGCCTCAAAACAAAAAGCCCAGCTTATTGGATAAGCCGGGCTTTGGATATTTACGAATTTTTGTAATTCCTCTGGCTCTCCTGATGATTAGCAAACCAACTATCAGGAGCAAGGAACCAAGTGGAAGGTCAGGATATTGTACTCAAAGGGAATTTTTTGAGACCAAATTTAACCTTGTTTGAGCGGGGAATACAATCAGTATCCCAGTTGTCCATTCGCGGCATGATTGACTGAGGAGTGTTGTGTCCAAAATGCCACGGCAAGAAAAACCCACCGTGATGTCCACCGCCGTGATGTCCACCACCGTGATGTCCGCCACCGTGATGCCCGCCACCGTGATGCCCGCCACCGTGATGCCCACCACCGTGATGCCCACCGCCGTGATGTCCGCCGCCGTGATGTCCACCACCGTGATGTCCACCGCCTGCTTCAACTGAGTTTGCAGAGGTGAATGTAAACGCAAGTATTGCGACAGATGCGATCATGAGATTTTTCATTTTGTGTTCCTTTTGGGTTTGAAGTTTTCCTTGGAGAAGTTTATGCCATCTTGTTGGTTTGTAATAAATGCACGACTCGTGCCAAAAGTTGTAAATATAACAAAACATGTAAAAATCAGGGTTATATTGATTTTTTAGAAAAGTGAGCGGAAAAAATTGTGTATTCATAACGACAACACGACCCGTCAATACGACTACACTTCTTAATCAATATTAACGATCCCCGCCTGAAAAGTGTTTTGTGGGTACTGGCAAACCAGGAACGATGGAAAGATTTACCAAACAAATATCCTTTAAAAGCAAATTGTTATCGACGATTCCAGGAATGAAGCCAAACCTATATCTTCTCACGGAGTTGCCAACATAAATTCACTTAGGGACGTTCGATCAATTACCGTCGCGTTTATTTGGTTTGGGTAGCCCAGACAACAAAGTTGTCTGGGTCGCGTAGCGACAAGAAGTGGTGTGAAGGCGTTGATGAACCATGTCTGATCGCTGCACTATTGAGGCTGAATCAACGTTTATTCGTGTGGTAATCCTGTTAGATTGTTGCACGATTCCGTAAAACTTCTTGTTGCTGCGCAACACAGATTTTTTCTGTGCTACCCACCAAACCAGTCAGTAATTTACCGAACGTTCCAAAGAAGCAATTTCACCAAATGCAAACAACAATCAATTCGTAGATTCAATTGTACCTAACCGATCCATGAATCATAAGAAATCTTTTCAATATCGTTCCTGTTTGTTTTGTTTGTCGCACCGAAACTTTACAATGACTTGTGATTCAATTTTATTTACCAGTCACCCATTGAAGATTAAACCATAGAATGAGTATCACACAGGAGAATCAGATTATCAACCCAAGGGTCTCCCATGTGATAATAACTTATTTCATGTTCTGTCTTTCTGGAGTGGCTGCGTTAATTTATCAAATTTCCTGGTCTCGACAAATTGGTCTGTTGTTTGGGCATTCGGTGAATTCAGTGGCAGTTGTGTTAGGGAGTTATTTTGCAGGAATGGCAATTGGCTATGCTGTTGGAGGCAAGTATGCTACTCGTTGTTCACCGTTGAAGGGTTACGGAATATTGGAATTAATTATTGCTGTGTGGGCTTGTCTTGTACCTTCATTGCTTTCATTCACAAATTCGATGTGGCAGATCACGTGGTTGATGGATGCATCACCTGCACTGCAAGTTGCTCTTCGAGCAGGGTATTGTTTTTTGCTTTTTCTT
>JAJRVU010000460.1 GCA_024277145.1 Planctomycetota bacterium | reverse complement strand
TGATCAGGAGTGGTAGGGTTTGCTCAACTCATGCACTGCTTCAATAAAGATACCGGCATGCTCTGGGTCAACCTCGGGATGAATGCCATGCCCCAGGTTAAAGACATGGGATTTCAGGAGGTTGAGGTGATCATAAAATTCGAGTTGTTCCCAATTGAAATACTTCCAATCCAATCCAGTCAGGTTCATATCCCAATGGCGGAACTGTCCCTGAAAAGCCATGTTATGGATTGTGAAGACGGATGCTGTTTTTTCAAAGAGGGATTTTTTTCGATATTGAAGGTCCAACAGTGCAGGGATTAACCCTGTTTGCCAATCGTTTGCATGAATGATATCCGGACGCAGATACAGTTTTTGAATGACTTCCATCACGCTGCGACTGAAGAAAATAAAACGCTCGCTGTTGTCGTGGTAGTCTCCTCCATCCTGCTGATAGAGTCCGGGTCTATGAAAATACGACTTCTGATCAACCATCAGGACAGAAACATCAGAATCAGGTAATGTTGTTCCAAAAAGTTTTGCAGTTCTTTTATTGTTTCCAATCGTTATTTCAAACGAGGTTTCCAGCTCATGAATGACGGGGAGTTCGTCTAAGTTATTTTTGAGCAATTCAGGATAGTAAGGCATGATCAGCCAGACCTGATGCCCTTTCAGGTTGAGAGCTTTTGCCAACGCAGACGAGACGTCAGCCAGACCTCCAGTTTTGGCGAAGGGGACCGCTTCGGAACTCGCAATCACGATTCTCATTGCGTCTTAATGTCCTTTTCAGAAGTAGTAGAGTTCATCATTATTAAATCATCCCGGTCAGTGTGGTGAACAATGCACATTCTTTTGTGTTAACAGGTATCGATTATAACCGTTATCATGCTCCTCGGCAGAGTTGCATTGAGGAATGATTTCCAGTTTTTTTGTAATCGGAATAAATATCCCTTGTTCACTAACCTTCATATCGACCCGGATCTATGAAACAAATATTCAGGATGGTTAGATCGGCTAGTTTTATAAAATCGAAATGAGATTTTGTTGAATCAAAACGCTTAAGCCATTTTTTCCTTCCTGAAAAATATTCCTTGTCATGAGCATGGATAATTATTCAAAAAAAACTTGCAAATAGAATAAAACAGGTTTTGTGTTATTTGCCAGCGTAATTCATTTGTGCGTCTGGTATCGTAATGTAAGGATACATGTTGTAATTTGAGAGCAGGGTTCAGGGAGAATATTCGTTAAGTCATGGAACAATTTGTTCAGGAACTGTTCCTGAAACATAGTAATGCTTGTTTTGAGTGTTATATAATAAGTACCATGATTGCCTGCCAGGATTTTTATCATATTTTTTAAGAGTTGTCTTTCATGTCTGTAGGAAATTATCAGAATTCCGATCTTGCGGCTGAAGCAATCACGTTGCGTATCAGGTGGTTTGGCTTGGGTATTGGCTGTGTTCTGGTTAATTTTCTTCCAAGAGAAATTAATCAATTTCGGCTGAACCTGCTTCTTTCTCTTGGAGCAATTTATGCGTTCCTTGATACAGTCTGGAGTTATCGAGGGCGGGTTTTTCTAAACCGCGTTCCGTTAGCCATTTCATTAATGGAAGCCATTTTTATTGGAATGCTCTGCTTTTTTGATATTGGATTGGAAAGCCCATTTCGCTTTTATTATTACCTGTCGCTTCTTGTGTTTGCATTTCGTTATTCACCCACCCTGACCTACACGACTTTAGCGCTTCATTCAGTCAGTTACATCATACTGGCATTTACCTTGAAAATGAATGTGGAGATCGACTGGACTTCATTCATCATGAACCTTGTACTTATGGGTTGGGTGACGTGGGCAGGAATTGCGCTGGCAGGATTGGTGAAGTCTGCCTCCAAGAATCTTGCAGCGTTGAATGAGCAATTAAAGCAGAACCAGGCGTTACTTGAACATCGTATTGAGGAACGTACGTATGAATTGCAGCAGTCACAGGCATTGCTTGTCCAGCAGGAAAAACAGGCTGCATTCGGGTTACTCGCTGCGGGAATTGCTCATGAAGTGGGCAATCCTCTCGCTGCGATCAGTTCGCTTGTTCAAATGATGAATATCAGATTGAAAGATGATTACACAAAAGAGCAGCTACAACTGGTTGATGATCAGCTTTTGCGTATTCAAAGAACCTTAAGGGAACTGGTTGATTTCAGCAGGCCGGTCATGATGGAATATAGCCTGGTCAATATGAATGATGTTCTGGAAGTTGCTTTGAACATTGCAAAATATTATAAGCGAAGAAAAGGGAAGATTGTTGAAACGCATTTTGCAGAGAATCTTCCTTCTATCAGGTCTGTTCGAGATCTTCTCGTTCAAGTATTCCTGAACCTGATACTTAATGCGCTTGATGCAACTGAAGAAGGTGATTCCATCGTTATTACCACTGATATTGTGGAAAATCGGATCAGGATTCAAATCCGGGATTATGGACATGGGATCAAAGCAGAAGACCACGAATCCATTTTCAAACCTTATTTCACAACGAAAGAAACAGGAACGGGGTTGGGATTATTTGTTTGTAAAAATATCATCCAGAAATTTGATGGAGGAAAAATGGAATTGACGGAATCCTCTGCAGAGGGAACATTATTTACTGTACTTCTTGGTATTGATAGCTCAATCAATAGTTCAAGTGAAACCAGTTTAAAGCTGGATCATCCAAGTCAATCAGAATGATAAAAGTGGTCTTTACATTTCAGATCAGGGTATGAAAACATAAGTAATTTTATGTGATCGTATTTTTGCTAAAAATATTTTTCCTGATTGCCCCGTGTTATCTATATGAAATATAAAGTAAGGAACCACAGATGAACACAAATGGTCACAGATTATTTTAATAAAATAATGAAGAAGGTGTTTTAACACCAAGTCACAAAAACACAAAGAAAACCTATTTGGATTTGTTTAAAATACTTTGTGCCTTCGAGTTTTTGTGGTAATATTTCTTTTTCTTTTAAACGAAAATGCATACTTAAGAAACTTCTACTCTAACTTGAACCAATCAATGTTGGCTGGAGCATTTCCTTCTACGGAAATAATTTGGTTGCCCTGGTAATGAACAATTCCTAAAAGTGGAATGGTGGTTCGTTTTTGAATTTCTTCCGGGTTTGTTTTACGTGAAATATCAGAGATTGTCTGCTCTGTGTCATTCAATATAATGCCAGCAATTTTCAACCCTCGTGACTGTGCAGCTTCAATCGTCAGTAAGGTGTGGTTGATTGTTCCTAAACCGAGTCGTGCTACGATGATGACTGGATAGCCCGTTTTGAGTGCAAAGTCAGCAATATTTTCTTCCTGAGATAACGGACAAAGTAATCCGCCAACTCCTTCTACGAGTAGAAGATCTACTTTATCCTGCCACCATTTCAGCCCGGAATAAATTAAATCAGAATCGACAGTTTTATTTTCAAGATGAGCAGCAACAGGTGGAGCCACGGGGGCATGGAAACATTGCGGGCAAATTCGACTGCGATCATATTGGCCATCTATTGCATTGAATAACAGTTCGACATCATTCCATAAGAATTTCTGACCTTCCTTTATTTCATTACTTTCCCTTATTTTATTGTCTTCCCTTAATTCTGAACCACTGCAGGCAGGTTTATAAAGACCGATATTAATTTCTTTTTTGACAAACTGTTTTGCAATGATTTGAGTGACATAGGTTTTTCCAACATCTGTGTCTGTACCAGTGATGATAAAGCCGGGGCATTGATGCATTTTGTTCTGATTCTTGATAGTTTTATTTATTGGTAACTAAAACAGTAAATAAAAAAAGACCTGAAGAAACATTCTTCAAGTCTTTCTTATTTTTATTTAAACAGAATACAATTATGGAGCCATTCTCGGCAGTACTTTTTTAGGATCAATTTTAACATCTGATTCCAATTTGTATTCTCCCAAGTCATTTACAGCATCACCTTCAACTGCTTTGACCGTTACTTTAAACTCAGATTCACCTGGATCACTGTATTTATTCTCGAACAAATCTATTTTATTACTGTCCGGGTCATTATTCATGTCAAAAGCCTTTCTGGCGGGAAGCTTAAAAGTGACTTTGTAATCTCCTTCAGTCAGTTTAATTTTAAAAGATCCATCTTTCAGTGAGGACGTTCTTCCAGGGGGTATATTCTTTTCACCTTCCTTCTTGACTTTGTTGAATGTGATTAGAATCGAATATTTGGAAGGAGATCCATTAAGCGTGACCTTACCAGAAGCAGGATAGACATCTAATTTCGTTTCAACTTCGGGTCGATTATTTGCAGGGCAACCAGAAAAAACAACGAGTGACAATAGTACAAGTGACAATCCAGTAATTCGTTTAGAGTGCATTTTTTATCTCCATAGGCTTGGCAATTAATTGAGAGGTGGTCTATTTCAAGAGTATAACGAACCAAGAACAAAATTAAATGCAAAAGGTAAAAAAAACCAGACCAACTTGAGAAGTTGATCTGGCTGATTCATAAAACTTAACTAAAGCATAGATTAGAATGAGAAGTTCTCACCACGTGCTTTAGTAATTAAGCCCATAACAACGAAGTTACTGGCATTTTCATTTAAGAAACGAACAGTACCATCAGCAAGAAGGATATGACATCCACCTGGGTGGAAGCTGTACCAGCCTTTACCACCACCTGTACCAGTTTGAGTACCAGCAACGTTATCACCTTCTTTTTCGTTTGTGCAATTGATAGCACAAACAGGAGTACCAGGAGGGGCACCATCGATAGCTGTTCCGTCGAATTGTGAACCACCTTGGTAGAAGCCATTGAGAGCATCGCCCCATCCACCACCACTGAAACTAGCAGCAAAACCAACAGCAACAGGGTTTACAGTAGCTGTGATATTGACACCACGACGCCAAACTTCGTTACGGGCAGCCATTTCAGCAACCAGAATGGTATTTGAAGTTCCATCGACCATCGCACGAATTCTTGTATCGTTGTCGCCAAGTAAAGGATCTGTTTGTCCTGGAATTAATGCCAAGAGAGCAAGAGAATCCTGAGCAATTGGAGTGACTGAACTACTTCCTGAGTATCCACCGTTACCGCCAGTACCAGCGTTAATTCCACCAATAGCATTACCGTCAGATTGGATTGCACCGTGTACGCCTACAGAAGCAACATAATCACTTGCACCAAAGTCTTGCTCATGAGCTACAGCAAGAGGGAGTCCGTCGAGCGGAGTCATTGCAGGAATCCGAACTTCATTGACCCGACCTGAACCAGCAACTGTTGTGGAAGGGCAGATGAATGCAGGAAGAACAGTTCTTAAGAACGGAGTGTTAGTACTAGGTGTAATTGTTCCATAAGTCCCTTCAGTATTA
>JAJRVU010000459.1 GCA_024277145.1 Planctomycetota bacterium | reverse complement strand
GGCTGCGCCTTTGTATTTCTCGTCGTGAACCTGGATGTCCATTTTTTGCACCGGGCTTCTTTCCACGCTTCTTTTTTGCAGGTTTTTCGCAGAGTTCTTGTAAACGGCGGGAATCATTCCCGAAGGGGTGGAAGGTGTTGTGGATGATGAACGTGCCTCTGCCAACTGCTTGACTAATTCCAACAGCGCGAAGACAACGGCATCCTGCCCTTGCTCGAAAATGGCTTTCGCCTGCTCCTCGGTCAACGTTGCAGAGAGCAACGCTTGAGTTGGAACATCCGGTTCTGTTATGCTGGTGGTCATACAACATATTAATACTCGTTTTTACAAAACAAGCCAACACCAACTTCAGTTGGCTGAAGTGTTACGAAAAACCAAAGAGCAAGAAGGAATGGCAACCGTCAAGGATGCTATGGACTACCTATCTCTTTCTGAATTCAGCATTCGTAAAATGTGTGATAACGGTGAATTGAAGACAAGGCGAAACGGTCGTTCTCTCCGCATTAGATGGGACTCAATCAAAGCATCATGCGAAACGGAAGGTGGCGAGTGATGATTCAAACAATTGATAACAAGTTAAAAAAACGATTCTCTAACAAGGTTGACATTCAAGATGGCGACTTATGCCCAAGCTAATCAACTGTGATCTACCTGATAATGTTCTATTTGCGATTCGATGACAGACTTCTCGTTTTATCACTCATTTCAGCAAGTCGAGTTTGTGCCAAGGTGGAGCCATGCTTGGCTGCTGCACGGTAATGTAATTTTGCCAGCGATATCTTCCCTTTCTTTTCCGCACGTTGTCCCAACTTCAAAGAGTGAGCCATTTTTGCAGATCGAAGATTGGCAGTCGAGACAGTTTTGCCACCCAATGTTGTTGCACCTCTCCCTCTGTTCGCTAGATAGGAATAGGGTGATGATGATTGACTTGGGATAGGTGGTCCCTGATTCAACAGATATTTATCCATTGCAGCAAAATCATGAATGTAAACATGAGAGCGAGCACCTGCATGTTCACGAATCGAACCGAATGCAGAACCAGGACGATAGAATCCAACATTTTTGTTTCCCGATATTGCTCGTGAGATTGAGCCAATATGACTGCTCCCCCGATCAGGAACCGAAACGGTTGTGTTGACAGAAAAATTGCGGAAGACCGGCTGTTGTACTGTTACATTCTGCCCATAAGCATTCGTAAGTCCACACAATAATATCATGGCTGAAAAGCTGATGATCATTTTCATGGGTTGACCTTTCTCTCAATAAGCTGCCTGCTATCAATTTATGGTTGGTGATAGTATATCATAATAATCGCAAAATATGAAAGAGTATTTGTAAAGTTTTGTTGCTCATACTACTAATAGGGAGAAGTTGGCTGATGAATCTATCTCAAAACAATCCTGATCACAATGAACTGACCGACGTATCAAACTTCGAGAATATTGGTGCTCCTCAACCAACGGGAAATTCTCTGTTCAAAAAAATCATGTGGATTGCGTGTAGCTTGATTGGTGTAGCTCTCCTCTGTGGCTTTGCAATGTTGATACATGAAGCAAGGATGGCTGCATGGATGTCAACCTCGAAAAACAATCTCAGGCAACTTGGTCTTGCTCTTCATAATTATCATGACACACATCGCGTCCTTCCGCCTAGTGGTGTGTTTGATTTCGAAGTTAATAAGAGTCGTCAAAGTTGGATGACAGCTCTACTTCCTTTTATTGATTCTAATCCACACACTTGGCAATTACATGAAGCAGGTGAAGAAAATAAACCTTGGAATCATCCAGACTTGCACAAAATATTTTCGTTGGAATTACCTCCTTTTATGAACCCTGCAATCAATCATCCATACGTGGATGGTTATGGTGCGGCTCATTACAGTGGGAATAGTCATCTTTTTTTTCGCAACAGCAGTGTTAGATTCAAAGACATCACCGATGGTTCAGCCAATACGATTATGGGAGGCGAAATTTCAGCAGGATTTATGGCATGGGCAAACCCGGAGAATGTTCGTGACCCTGCCAACGGTATTAACAAAGGAGCCAACAGTTTTGGTAGCCCCTTTTCAAGCGAAGGCAAAGCCGGAGCACAAATGTTGTTTGCAGATGGGAGAGTGAAATTTATATCCGAAGATATCGATCCCGATATATTAAAAAAAATGAGTACCCCAGCGGATTGATTTGTGGATTAGATTCATTGCAAATAAATAAAAAAGATTTACCGTTTACGCTTCAGCTTTTGCAACCGCTTTCCCCCGACTTCTGTAATGTAGAGATTGCCAACCGAATCGGCTGCAAGCATGTGTGGTAAATTAAACTTGCCCAGTTCCTTACCTTTTTTACCCCACGAACCGATAACCTTACCTCTTGGATTAAGTTGCAGAACTTTGTTAGCACGACCGTCAGCAACAAATAGAATTCCCTTCTTATCAAGCTCCATTCCATAGGGCGCAAAACCCGTCCAGATATCCAACAGTTTGCCTTCAGAATTAAATATCTGCACACGATCATTTTCACGATCACCAACAAGTATTCTTCCTTTTGCATCAAAGATGATTGAGTGTGGTAAATTAAACTGACCATGCCCTTTTCCAAGACTTCCCCACTTGTTTAGAAATTTTCCGTTAGCTGCAAACTTCATCACACGGCTGTTGCCGTATCCGTCAGTCACGTAAATTTCTCCTTTTGAACCGAAAGCGATATCTGTTGGCTGGTTAAATTGGTGGTTGCTTTTACCTGGCTTATCAATTTGCCCCAACGCAAGAAGCAACTTTCCTTTTGAGCTGAACTTAAAAACCATGTGATGCCCAATGTCGGTCACCCAAACATTGTCCTGACTGTCAATTCGCAGCCCATGCCCCTTCCGAATAAAATCATCCCCCCAAGAGCGAACAAACTTTCCTTTATTATCGAAACAGAGAATCGGTTTCTTCCCACGGTGAAGTAGAAACAACAGCCCTCTACTATCAAAATCGACAGCAGAACACGGACCAAGCGTAATATTCTTTGGTAGTTTCAAAAAGTTGACAACGGGGTTAAAGTCAATCGCTTCACCGGCAAAAGCGCAATCAGACATAAGAACACATAACATGAAACTGAAGACTAAACTCAAATGTTGAATGTTCAATATCATTAAATTCTTTCCTTCGATGAGCATTTTATATGATAGGTCAAACAACTTATTGAAATCTCAACTATTTCAAGGCTTGTCAAAACAAAACAATAGAAACTATTCAGTTTCAATGTCGTAAAGTTTTTTGAACCAATTGACAAATCGTTTTGCAAGTTTGCTGTTGTGTTGGAAATATTCTGCATTGATGGCTATTCCGTACTTACAACCTGGGTCTTTTTGCCAGGCAAGCCATGTGTGTAGTTCTGCCTTCTTGATGTCGGAATCTGAGAACCTTGCTTTGAGATATTTTGCTTCGGTTGTGGAATTGACGGCATGTTCAATGAGTGGGTCTTTATCGTCGATTAGTTTTTTTAGAAAATCTTCGAGGGCACCTGAAGATTGATTGTCTGGCATGAGCCAAACACCAACTTTGGTTTGATATTCATCTGAATAGCCGATAAATCCATTTGATGGTATCTTCTCAGGAACCTCAACACCAACATTTTCAAGGCGAGATGAGATAGCTTTCCAGCGAGATGGTTGCGATAAATCAGCATCAATCACAAACCCAACAGTTCTCCCTTTAGAAAATTCAATACTTAACTTAACAGAATTCAATACTCCCTCATCTCCGTCGCACGGTTTGAATTCTGGCAATTCTATAGGACTGCTCTTGAATGGATTGACATACGGAATCCCATTGCGAATCAGTAATTCAACCAAAGCGAAGAGATCATTTTTTCCTTCGACATAAATTTTAGGATGAATTTCAATAGTCATCGAACCTCAATCTCCTGCTCAACCGCTGTGCAGATATCTTCACCATTTAAGTTCACTGCTTTCTCAAGCCGTCGCTCAATCGATTGCAGCGAAACATGTTTCCCTAAATGTGGTGATGTTTCCAGCAAATCACCCAACCCGCGAATACAATCCTGGCTATGTGTGGTTGCGAAGATTTGAATGTCAAGAACATCAGCCGTTTGAATGATCAGTTTCCACATATCCTCCATCACAGTCCAATGTAATCCCGTGTCGATTTCATCAATCAACAGCACACCACCTTGTACGTTCGCTAATGCAAGAGAGAGTGCGAGCATACGTTTCACCCCATCGCCCATACTACCAAGCGGTATACGTTTCTTCCGGCTGTTAAGACCAAGCCATACTCCGCCATATGATGAATAGCTGGATAAAAACTGAATCGACTCAACTTCTGGTTCAATAATTTGCAACGCTTTGACAGCTTCTGTTTCATCACCTTCGATAACAACAGTATCCCATAAACTACTCATAGATGCTGAGTCTAATGATTTTGAAGTAATCATCATGATTGGTAGCAACTCGTCCTTATTATTATTTATATCTGTATCGGGTCGATTAAAAAAAGGGTGAATTTCAGCAATTAAACCTTCTTGGGTTAGGGGAGTTTTTCTCTCTCCCGTTATTGAACTATTGGCATGCAACAGGTATTCCTGCTCCATTGGTATTAGTTTACCTTGATTTCCAATTCCAGCAGAAGGAATTGATTTATCATCTAAAAAACTAAGCCCTACAATTTTCATGCTGAAGGTAGAATTTTCAGAACTAATTGAAAGTTCAGATTGTAGATCAATCTGATGTCCATGAAAAAAATGCGAAGCATTTGCTGTTTTACCATAATTGTCCAAGACATCTTGATCGTGGTAATACTCTAATTCATCTCTAGCAGCGGCAATCTTTGTAAGATTTACAGTATCCCCAGTTACTAATAACTGCACCGCTTCCAATATCGAACTCTTACCACAATTATTCTTCCCGACCAATAAGTTCACCCGCTTAGGGGCGCTCGATAAATTACTGTCGCGTTAAAGGGTATTATGAGGTAGGATATGTTTGTTTGCAACTGAAATTTATTGTTTCACAATTTCCCAAGGAGGCCAAGGATGGCACATTCAACATTGC
>JAJRVU010000458.1 GCA_024277145.1 Planctomycetota bacterium | reverse complement strand
CATCCTGAACTTCTTGACTGGCTTGCTTTTCAATTTCGATCCAATAAATGGAATTTGAAAGATCTCCACAGAATAATTTTGAATTCCCGGGCTTATCGACAAAAGTCCAACCGAAGAAAATCTATTAATGAGATTGACCCGGATAATCATCTACTTGGAAGGATGTCTTCCCGTCGACTAAGTGCGGAAGGAATTCGAGATTCTGTTTTAGCTGTCAGTGGAAAACTGAATACGGAAATGTACGGAAAACCTGTTCCAGTCAAAAAAGATGATGTCGGCCAGATTGTTGTTGGCATTGATAACCGAGACACAGCAGGCCGACGTAAAAAAGATATCCAAATGACGGGCGAGCAACATCGCCGAAGTATTTATATTCTAGCGAGGAGATCAGAACCGTTGGCCATCCTGGAAATGTTTGATGCACCTGCGATGGAACCGAATTGCCAGAAAAGAAATTCTTCAACAGTCGCTCCACAGGCGTTAATGCTCATGAATAGTAAATTCATCACGCAATACATGGAAGGCTTTACGGATCGTGTTTTGAAAGAAGCGGGAAACAAAACAGAAGCTCAAATAGTGCTTGCCTGGAAACTTGCCTATGGATCTGAGCCTTCCCCATCTGATCTGAAAAATGCCAACAGCTTTGTTCTGGAACAAACTGAATTATTCAAAAAAAGCTTACCCAAAAAGTCGAAAAAACCTGCACAGTATTATGCGGTGGCAACACTATGCCAAGCGTTATTAAGTTCCAATGCATTCCTTTATATTGATTAAACCGGTTATAAAATCATTTACTGATAAAAGCTTCATCCCACTTTTATAATAAGACTGAGTTCATCATGGATACATCCGAAAAAATCACTGGTTCCCGAAGACATTTCCTTGCATCTTCAGCCTGGGGATTATCAACTCTTGCTACATCCTGGTTGATTCAGAACCAAAAGGAAATACTTGCAGCCCCTCCATCTGCCAAATTGAGACAGCACTCTTTTGATCTGAAAGCAAAAGAACCCAATTTTCCCTCCAAAGCAAAAGCGATGATTTCCATGTTCATGCAAGGTGGTCCAAGCCATGTTGACTTGATGGATCCCAAACCAACTTTAGCCAAATTTCATATGAAGAAGTACCCCGGCAAAGTAAAATATGATGATGTTGGAAATGCGAGTGATAAAGTTTTCAATGGTCCCTGGAAATTTAAAAAACATGGGAAATGTGGAACTGAAATCTCTGAATTGCTGCCGGGATTAGCATCCATTGTTGATGATGTGACCATCATTCGTTCCATGCACACCGATGTAAATAATCATAATCAGTCAATTCGGGCCTTGCACACAGGAAAAATTCTTCCCGGAAGACCAACAATGGGCAGCTGGGTTACATATGGGCTTGGTGCGGAAACTGACCAACTTCCTGCATATGTCGCAATGACCGATCCATCCGGTGAACCAGTTGAAGGTTATGGAAACTGGAGCAATGGATGGTTGCCTTCCATGTTTCAGGCAACAGTTGTCCGACCGCGGGAACCACGAATTCTTAATCTACAAACCCCTGCTCACCTGAAAGGGAAAACGCAGGATAGATATCTGGAGTATTTAAGAACACTCAATAAAAACCATGCTGATTCCCGAAAAGGTGAGTTTGATCTACAGTCTCGAATGGCAAGTTTTGAATTAGCTGCAAAAATGCAGACAGCTGCAAAAGAAGCGCTCGATATCAGCAAAGAAACCAAAAAGACTCTGGAGATGTATGGGATTGGAGTCAAAGAGACAGATGAATACGGCAAAAGATGTTTAATAGCCAGAAGGCTTGTGGAACGTGATGTCAGGTTCGTTCAAATTTTCACCGGAAATCAATATTGGGATCACCATGGGAATATTATTAATTCCCTGCCGAAATCATGCAAAAAAGTGGATATTCCGGGAACTGCATTGGTGAAAGATCTCAAACAACGCGGGCTGCTTGATTCCACTATCGTTCACTGGGGAGGAGAAATGGGGCGACTTCCAGTAATTCAAAACGAAAAGAACATTGGTCGCGATCACAACACTTATGGATTCAGCCACTGGATTGCTGGAGGTGGATTTAAAGGTGGCATGACTTATGGCCAGACGGATGAATTTGGTCATAAAGCAATCGAGAATAAAGTCAGCCACAATGATTTCCAGAAAACAGTTCTTCATCTCTTCGGGCTGGATTCTGACAAACTGACTTATTTTAGAAATAATAAAAACCAGTCATTAATCGATGGTCAAAAATCACGACTGGTCAAGGAAATCATCGCGTAAAAGAAATCATACTTCGTTATTTCCTGAACTGCTTTTTCAGCCAGTCCAGTAGAATTTCTTCGGCGTTCTTTTTTGCAATTTCTTCTGAACCTGCAGGACGATCTATCAATGTCAGATCCTGCCCGCGAACCAGTATTCGTACCAGATCATCTTTTTCAGCTTTGTTTTCGAGCGGGTTATTCACGCTAGGATGCACAACCACGCAATCCCACTCCTGTTTTGCAAAACTCAGGGAGTAATTCATCAACCATGTGTAAGACCGGATATATTGTTCATCTGTTTCAGAACTTGCTGATCGCGGGACTGAAAGTATAACCCAATCAGGCTTCATCTTACGAACATTTTCCCTGGCTTCTATTTCCAGTTGTGGAATGCTTTTCCCATCGACATCCCATGCTTCAACAATAATTTCAGCTTCGGGTTGGATCTTTTTAAGAGCAATTTGAATAATTTCATCGAACGGTTTCATCGCAAGAATTTTAACAGGCTTCTTTTCCTGCAGTAGTTTTATTGTTTTTTTGATCGCTGGAAATGGGGGATCAATCTCGTTCAGAGAAACCGTTTTCTGTGTAATGGTTTTGGAAATCTGTTCTGCAATTAACTTATGCCCAGCCATGTTAGGATGAATTTCGTCAGAAAGTTTAAGCCTCCATGTCCTGTAATCTTCATTTTTCACTTTATCAAAAGCTTGAAAAGTATCACAAAGTATTACATCCTGCTCTTTAGAAACAGCTCGTACGACTGCACAATAAGAGTCAAGTTTTTCACTTGGTCGACCGTCTGTGGTGATGGTTGAATTGGGAGTACAGAGAATCACCTCTGTCCCGGCTTTTCTGCATTTGGAAATAATTTCAATCAAATTCAATTTATAATCATCGATTGAAACACGAACCATATCATTCAAACCAAACATGATGGTGACCAGATCAGGTTTTTTATCAAGGACATCCTTTTCAATCCTGGAAAGAGCATCAACTGTTGTATTACCACTAATTCCTGCATTGATCATATTAATTTTTGCATTGGGATAAGTTTTCTTCAGAGCAATTCCGAGCATATCGGTATAAGTCCTTAACCCCCCTGTATGATAGTAAAGACCGGTCACACTGTCCCCAAAGCAGATAATGGTTGCTGTCTTACCCCCCGTTTTAAGCAAATCGTTAATGTTCGGTGGTGCAATTACGGTTTTCTCAACAGCAACAACACTTTGATTGAAGCCTGTAATCAAGAGAACAACCAAGAACAGAAACTTTAAATATTTATTTTTCACAACAGGCTCCAGAGCGGGTGAATTCACGGTGACTCTATTTTCTAACAAATTATATTATCAATAGCTTACCCATATGTCAGATCTTCAAACAGATTCTTTTATCAATATTTCCTATTTCCAATGGGATCCCAAGTGAAACTTTCAGATACAGTTCTAATCATAAAAAAACGGATCCCTAAAAAGAGAACCGCTTGATTGTTCAAACATAACAACTTTTTATTTCTGGTGATCGTAACTGAATTCATCTTTATATTGATTTTTATCGAGGAATTTTCTGGCAGAAGTATCTCCTTTGACATAAGTATCAAAGAAGGCAACCGAATATTCATTGGTGATTCGCTGATCTTCCAGTGCATCAGAATATTCAAAAGTTACATTTCCTTCTTTATCTTTATCAGAACCAATTCCGTCACCAAAATTCGGATTAATTTGAGTCAGTTCTGTAAAAGTGAAATGACCAGCTCCCTTAAAGTTGAGAAGATATTTTTCATTGTTTCCCTGCTTGTAATAACTGGTACTCAGGTAATTCCCCAGTTCATTAACTGTTTTATCATGATCAGCCAGTATCACCAGCATCGGTACAGGACAAGACTTGAACTTAATTTTGTCAATGTCTTCTTTGGAAACTTTGACTTTTTCCCCTTTATCGTTTTCCCCTTTAACCACAGCCATGATTTCTTTGGAAAGTGTGCAGGCGAGAGTCATAGGCAGGATTGCTTTCACCATCGGCTCAATTTCTGAAGTTCTGCAAACAGTATATCCACCGAAAGAATGCCCCAGAATGCCACATTGATTTTCTTTAATGCCACCTTTAAGGAAATGATTATTCGATTTTCCCATCTTGATTAAATGATGGATCAGAAAAGAAATATCGTTCGGTCTTTCATCCGAAAATTTGGATTTGCGTGTTTCTTTGTTGTAAATGACAATCTGGTCAGGCAACTCTGTCATGGCTGCATTCCCAGTATGATCACAGGCAACTACAATATAACCATGGGAAGCAAGATATTCACACTGGAAAACATTCTGGTGACGAAAACCTCCGTTACCATGGCTGAAAACCAGTAACGGATAATTTCCTTTTCGGAATTCTGCATTTCTTCTTGCTACATTCTTGAAGTTCTTATTTACTTCCATCATGTCGCCACCAAAGGCTTTTAATGCTAAAGAAAAAGTCAGTAACCCTGCAGGACCACGATAAAATTGAACAAACTGATTCGGCTTCTTTTCTAAAGAAGCATCAACCGCTGGGTACCATATTTCAGTAACAAGTGTTCTGTCTTTGTTTGTTGTGGAACATTCTCTCCCCTGATCGACATAGATTTCAGTCCTAACACCTACTGGATATGGCCCCGGTTTTCTGGGATCAGCTGCATCTGTGGAAGAGCTTATAAAATTGAATGTCATTGCAAATATTATTGAACATAAAATTGCATTTTTAGATTTCATCATTTAACAGGAACCTTTAAAAGGATTTTTTATAAATCCCAGACTGAGTTATATAAACAAGATATTAGAATTGATTCTAATCTACAGAATACTTATAGAGAACTCAAATAATACCCGATTAATGGGGACTGGTTTCGTATTTCCATACAGAATGAGCCGGGAAAAAAAGAATGAACCAGCTTTTAAGGTCGCCAAAGTCAATTCACGACATCTGAATCCAAATAGAGCTATTTGAAGCTGTATCCCGGTACATGCAGATCGCATATTTCGTACTTGAAGCAAGCTATAAAGAGAGTTCCACGATATCATCGCCACTTTCTTTAGGCCCCTGACAAAGTGGACGACGACCTGTTTTATCTTCCATTAAATCTGCAAGGGATGTATTACTAAAAGATTCTTCCACCAATTGCAGAGTATCATCCAGTTTTTTGTGTAAAGGACACAAGCCACCTGAATGCCCTTCAATTTTTAATGGGCATAAAGTGATACGGTTGATAGGATCAACTGCATTCACAATATTAAGAATTGATAATTCTTTGGGATCTTTAATTAAGGCAAATCCCCCTCTAGGCCCTCTTTGAGATTTCACCAAACCAGCCCGGTTGAGTCCCAGCATGACCTTAGGTAAATAAGCTTGAGGGACCTGCGTGATTTTTACAATCTGCTCGGTCGTCTGTGGTGCAGGTGATTTATCAGCTAAATGAACCATAGCTCTTAAAGCATATTCAACCGTTTGTGATAACACTTTGATTTATCCTTAATGCTATTTGGATCCCAACATCATTGATTACTCATAAAGTAAGTCATTGCATATTGAGATGTTGTAAGCTAACCGTTCTAATAAATGACATGAAAAACAGGTTCCACAATAATTAAATTCAAAATGAAGTTAATTATTTTAAATGCTATTATGCGTGAAGTTTTATACGACTTAAAGATGTCTTTATCTTCAGTGAGCATTTTCGCATCGTCAGTGAGCTTTTCCGCTCAACTCGATTTTAAAAAATTAAAACCCTTGTCGCTAGGGATTATATCACTTAAAGACAAAAATATCTATATTTATTTTCAAATTGGCCCTAACTCCTTATTGAGAAATACTTTTAATGGTTATTCGCACACTGTTTTTCAACCTGTTCTTACTCATATTCCTTCCTCAATCCTTATCTTTGGCAGATGATTCCGAGCTTTTATATTGGAATACAAAATCTCCATATCCTT
>JAJRVU010000457.1 GCA_024277145.1 Planctomycetota bacterium | reverse complement strand
TTTTGGGGTTGTCAGATCCCAGCCCGTTGGGCTGGGCTAGGTAAACATCCGGGGCTTTGCCCCTGTTTTTCCAGTTATTTCAACAGAAATACTCTCTTGACAAGGTGTCTGTAATATATCTCGCCGGGATGCCTGCTACAATTTGTACGACATCACAAACCCCAAGGTGCACCCTCTCGATAAACAAACCCAATAAATGCACATATAGTCATATCCTGTTGTCTATTTAGGTCAACTGACCACATACAATACCTTGCCTACATTGCTTAACCTGAACAGAAATGGCAAAATAGAGCAGTTAAACTCTGAAATCATGTCTTTCCCAAATTGTCTTAAATGAATACACTCCCACCAATGTAACTGATGAAACAGTCAGGTTTGGAAGAAAAAGTTCTATTCAATCCAGTCGAGCTGTTTTATTCTGAGAACCATATCCAAGTTGAAACCTTGTTTAACATTTGCGTATCGGTGTGAATAACAATCGTTAGTAGCCAAATCATTGACAGATTAGTATATGCCGCTCAGGAGAATTTTGTGAAAGTATTCGAGAAAAGTTTAGGCTTGGTCCCATCCATATTGACCAGCTTGATTCTGTCTGTCTGTGTGCAATCTACTGTTGCGGACGAGAAAAAAGAGCAGAGCGAAAAACCTCTGGAAAACCGTCTCACCATCATGCAATCCAGTGCAGATGGATTGATTGGCGATCTAGAATATATGGTGAAGAGACTCGCGAAGCAATCGAAAACCTGGCGAGATTATATTGAACCGAATCTAGAAATCTTTCTGGATGGTATTGACACCAAAAAACCAATCCGTATCGATATTTATTACGATGAAAAACTTGGCGACTTTTATCGATTAAGTTTTCCTTATTCCAACCTCGATGATTTCAGAAATAATATCGATGCTTCAGGGATCACCAACAAGGAAAAAGCAGCGGGACTGTACCACCTCAGCGATGGTTACGATGGCTGGATGCGGACGAAATTCAATTACGCCATTTTTGTTCCTGAAGAGAAAAAGGAGTTTGCCTCCAAAGATATAGCCAACCCGCTCGATGATATCCAACCATTAATAAAGGCAAAGTTCGACACCGCGATATTGATCGATCACGATAAACTGGGCATGGAGCAGCGGAGAAAGAACTTTGCTGAAATCAATAAAAACGTCTTGGCCGGCATTAAGAAAAAATCGACAGAATCTGTTGTCGAATTTGAATTGCGGAAGCTCCTTGCAGCAAATCAACTGGCTGAAATGGAACACTATTATGTCGAAATAAAACACCTTGAAGCGGGTTGGATTACCGATAGCGAAAAGAATGAAGGCAGAGGTTCCTTAAAACTGACTGCGCTGGAAGGGACCGAACTGGCCGGAGCATTGAAGCAGCTCACCGAAGCGAAAAGTAAATTTGTGGAGATTCCTGAATCGAAAGATTTTGTCATCTCTGGTCGGCTGTTCTTCCCCATTGTTAAATCACGGCAAGAGAGATACAAAGCTCTTTACAAAGCATTTCTTCCGGTTCAACTGAAAAAGATAGAGAAGAAAGAATATTCGAAAGAGCAGAAAAAAGCCGCTCAATCAGCCCTCGAAAAAGTGATTGCCATGCTGACACAGGGATTGGACTTGGGGTATATCGATGGCTTTGTTGAAATGAAGCAATCCAAGCAGAATGACCCACAATCTGCTCACGAACTTGTCGCTGCGATGCACGCGGTCAAGGGAAAAGATGCTGAGGAAATTCTCAAACTGCTACCGAAAATAAACGACGCGATCAAAGTAAAAATGGATATCGAGACCGTAGGTGATTTGCATATTCACGAAATCGTCATAAGTAAAAACGTGCTGCCAATGATCGATTCACTTTTTGGCTCCCCCTGTAAAATTCACCTTGCAACAAGTGATGACCTGCTTGCGATTGCAGTGGGCGAGAATGCAAAAAAATGGCTCGTCGATACTCTGACGCACATCAACAAAGCGGAAGCAAAGCCGGTCCCTGAATTTGTCAAATTCAAAGGACACATCAAGCCGTTTGTTATTGCATTAAGCAAACGAAAAGAGAAAAAAGATCTCGAAGAATCAATCAAGGCCACTCGCGAAAAATTGATTGAAGCGTTTGATGAAAAGAAGTTTAAGCAGGCTCACGACTACATCGAAATGATCGACAAAATGGTCGATGGGGAAGTTCAAGGAACAATGGAAATTGAACCGGGCTTGTTCCGATTTATCGGCCTGCTGATTGCAGAAGGTGCCAAGAATAATCTCTAGCATCCTAACCCGGCTTATAGCCGGAACCATACAGGAAAAATAGAAATAACCACAGAGACTCAGAGATCCCAGCGCAGCATAGCCACAACCAAAATAATGATCACCACTAAGACACGAAGACACAAAGAAGAAATATTTAATTGGAACGGTTCATTGAACGGCAAGCCGAAGGCGACTGCGTAAACAGGTTTGCTTTTTGGGAAGATGTCGAACCGCGAATAAACGTGAATTTTCGCGAATCAGTTTTTTAGCATTGGCCAAACAATAACTGTCGGGTTTACGGGAAGCGATCCTGAACTGAATCACTGAAACATCGATCAAACGATTGGGATGGCTCAGACGCATCGCGTCTGAGTTGCCCCGCAACAAGAAGCCGAG
>JAJRVU010000456.1 GCA_024277145.1 Planctomycetota bacterium | reverse complement strand
TTTCCCCATTCAGGAGATCCGCTGGTTTCGTTATCCATGCAATATAAAATATTAGGGAAATTCAACGAGTAAGAAAGCATTTTATCAATTTTTGCATGCTGAAATTTCAATACAATTTGATTGTTTTTCAAAGCAGGAACAGTGAAAAAGAAAGGGTTTTCATTTGTGCCGGGATGCCTTTTGTAAAGATGTTTCAGGGATGAATTAGCAGAACTGTAATTGCTGTTGTTTTTTGGGTTATAAGGGTGAACAGCCCAGCTTTTTAAAAGGTGATCACAGTAATCAAACCGGTCCCACACTTCAATTTGAACAATGATGTCCCGATCAAAAGTCCATTTCAAAAGATTATGAAATCGATTCCAGTATTCTTCATTCCACTGGTTGAGATCATACTTCCCATTTTCCATTTTTTTGAAAGGGTAAATTTCAAAATCATGATCAGGGCGATCACTCATCGTATTGCGAATATAGTTCCCACCAGCATTTTTGATTTTATCCAGATGGTTTTTGAGATTGGGGATTTGAAACAGGCTGTCATCTTTTGATCCTCCAAGCAGAACAACCGGTTTTCCTTTATATTGCCAATAATATTTGTTCTGGGAATAAGGTTTTAACCCAGCATCGTCTGCTGAAAGAACCGTTTGCGAAATCGCTAAAAAAAACAGAGAAAGGATTAATCTGGTTCCGGATTTCATGAAATGACCTCGAATAAGAAGTTGGCAGTAAGTGTTTATTTTGAGCACTAAGCGTACTCTTGTTATTATTTCAGGAACCACAGATGGACACAGATTAAAAAAAGAAAAGGCCTCACGCAGAGACCGTAATAACCAAAAGTGCCACCGATTCAGAAAATCTTTTTTTTATTAAATATACAAGGCACCAAATCACAAAGAAAAAGTAAAAGTGTTTCATTTCTTTTTTCTTCGTGTTTTCGAGTTTTGGTGTTAAAAATTTAAAATCAATTCTTCTGTGGTTTCATTGCCAAGCTACAACCTGTCCTACTACTCCGTCTATGTATAAATGTCACCTGGCCCAGAGTGAATAGCACGCCAACGAGCGTGCCATTTGCAAATTGCTGCATGACATTTAAAGCTCGGCAGAGCACTACTGTTTTCTCTTTTAAAAAAAATGTTTCGATCTGTGTTTATATGTGGTTCAAGAAACTGGTTAATATCCACTAAACAACAACACCTTTTTTCAAAATAATATTTGCATAAAGAGCAGTTTCGCTGGTGGCAACAATCGCATAAGATTTCTGGGCACGTTCATAAAATGAAAACCGTTCAACCAGTTCCAAACTTAGTTTTCTTCCTTCGGAAACATTGATGATTTTTCGGAAGTCTGTCCAGATTGGTGGTTCGGGTGTACTGGGATCAACGGGTTGCATGACCGCTGCAGGGGCTTTCACAAAAGTATCCAGTGGAAAGAATTTGAGGACTGCTTCCAGGACTGCAGGAACTGAATGGCCGTCACAGCGGACAATTCTTTGTGCGTTGGAATCTGCAGGAAAGTTTCCATCTCCGATCACCAGTTCATCACCATGTCCCATTTTCATCATTACTTCCATAAGTTCTGGCGAAATCAGCGGCGGTACATTCTTAAGCATCGTTTTTCTCCTGATAAGAATTTGTTAATTATTGTGGTGAGATATTTTATACTAATTTTGAGAATAATTATCCTAATTTAAAACGGATTTTTCAAAGCAGGACGTGGATGACCCGAATACGGTTTCGCTCCTAATTGTAAATTTCTTTTTTCAACTGAGAGCAGTTTTTTGTCCTGAGTTTCCGGAGCTTTGATCATTCCAAAGTACCGTCCCATCCAATAACTCTCAAGCCAGCCGGAAGGATCATTGATCCCGTGTCCCCCACCTCCATCGAGCTTTTTAGGATTACTGTCGAGCCAATGAACACCATATTCCCTGGGTGACATCGGCTTCCAGTCATTCACATAGTTTTTGTATCCTTCAGGAACTTGCAAGTCTGCTCTGTGAGAATTGGTGTATCTGTAGTCAAAACAGCTTAATGGCCATAGTTTTAACGAAGCAACTGCTTTGTCTGTTTCACAATCATTTCCGGTTAATGCTCCGTAGGTAAAATTAAACCAGGCGGATCGATCAATTCGTTTAACTTCCCATGACCGATCAAGGCTTCGAACAAAAATTGAACGAAGACTCGGGTCTTTTTCATATTGAAGCAATGGGAGAAATGCAAGGAAAGCCAGGCGGTCATCAAAATGGGTTGCAAGAGGAAAGACCAATTTCTGCCTGAGAGTCTGTTTATGGTAGCCCCATTCCAGAAGTTGATCTTTGCCCGTTTTGAATTTCGGATTACCGGTAAAATGAAAGGCTGTTGTTACGTAACTCATTGCTTCCATCCCATTCAGTCCGCGCGCCATAAATCCATAGGGGCGTTGAAGGTATTCCGGATCCCATCGGCCCCAGCGAGTCGGTTTTCCATCAAGATCCCTTAAAACCCAACCATTATCAACTATGTGTCCGACAACTCGATTAAGGTGTTCTTTGGCTGCATCAATTTCTTTTCCTTTTGCAACCAGTTCTAGAAAAAGAGCTGTCGAGCTGACATGGACATCAGTTTCGTCACTGGATGTATCACCTTTCCAATCCCATAAGCCATTTTTTGTTCGGTTCCATTCTGCAGGAAGACCTCCTGAGCCGGTTGTCGAAACATTTGAAGCGTCTCCCACTGCATTGATTGCCCTTGCTGGGAAACCTTTGATTGGCGTGATTTCTTCACTCCATTTCACGGTTCTGAAAACGTCGATTGCTTCCTGGCGAACTTTTTCGTCTTTTGTGACAGCATATTGATAGCAAAGCGAATTGAGGTAGCTTCCCGTCCAGCCGACATCGTTATCACTAATAAACCGAACATACTGTTTGAGTTTTGGATTCCATGAAAGACGATGAACAAACCCAAGGCGTTTATGTCCATATTCGTTCAGCCAGCGGGAATACCATGTTGCCTTTTTTCGAAGAGTGAAAGGTTCGTACCGGATGATTCCAAGACCGCCGTCCGTTGCAATATAGGTGATGTTTTTTCCACAAACAATGTCATTCACTTTGTCATGAGGAATCCAGCGTTCATGTCCGAAATAATGGAATTCACCGTCCACAACACGGATGGCTCCACGGGAAGTACCGACCCAGTAATCGTGGTCAAACCCTTTGGCAAGGCAAGTGGTATCCTCGTAACAGAGACCATCTTCCCCTTTCACTATTTGCCAATTCATGCCTCTCAATATTCCAAGCCCGCGATCAGTCGCAACAATCAGCTTGTTGCCTAACGAAAGCTGATCTGTTGTTTTTGATCCAAGTGGAAGATTTCCCCAGTCCTTCACATGGTAATATTGAAATTCCTCGTTTAAGAAAATGCCGAGCCCTTTGGAATGTCTTACGTAAAGAGTTTCATTGTGTGAGGTGATTCCCATAATCGGAATTTTTCGGTTCTTCTTGTCAAGCTGAACCAGTTTTTGATCATCCAGTTGATAAAGATGAATTCCGGAAGAAATAATAATTTTTCCCAGGTGAGAACAAATATCCGTCGCAGAGACTTCAACAACTTTCAGCCATTTATCTTCTGAAAGTTTCCAGAGATCTTTTTCTCCAATCGCCCAGAATTCATTATTAATGATTTTCAGTTTCTTAAATGGAATTTTTGCTTCATTCACCGGAACCAGTTTTCCCTCTTTAAGAATCGAGATTCCATTTGGCATAGAGGCATATAGAACATTTTTATGAAGGGTGAGGGAATGGATTGGGGCGGTTGTTTTTATTTTCTGACTGACTTCCTGAAGATAAACATCATCAGCAATTGGCTTCCAGTACGGTTTCTTGACCGATTCAATCTGTGCAAAAAGAACACTGCTGCTAATGCTTTGAAGAAGAAGCAGCCCCAGGAATAATGGAATGTGTTGCTGAAGTTTCATTCGATCGTTGTCTTTCATAGTTGTCAATTTGTCCTTATTACTTTCCCTTTTGATAAAGCTCACGCTAGATGGGAAAACCTGCATTATCAACGATGTTTTCAGTTTACGGGGAGAAAAGCCTGTTTACCAGCTTGCCGGGCTTGGTTCTTTTGTGCAGTCTGTGATTCAACATATATGACAGCCCGATAATTTTCCGGAGCAGGAGATAAAGATGTGTATCGAATGGATAGAATCGCACGGAACACAGATTTCGAGTGATTTCATTGAAATCATAACTCTCGGGCAGATCAGTGCTTAAAGCACTGGATTCTTAATCAAGAACCAGCTATTATGTCGCGCAGTCAATATGAGATCTTTTACTTAAGTGCGAAAGATCAAGAAAAGAGTAACTGTTAACCCACATATTTTTCTCTTCTGAAATGAGTCGGGAATCGTTATGAAAATTCATGAGTATCAGGCAAAAGAACTTTTACGTGCAGCAGGAGTTGCGGTCCCACGCGGAATTGTAGCCAAAACACCCGAAGAAGCAGCGAATGCATTTCAGGAACTTGGCGGAGAATTGGCTGTTGTCAAAGCTCAAATTCACGCAGGTGGTCGAGGGAAAGGTCGCTTCAAGGAACATCAGGATCAGCCCGGGGTTGTTCTTGTTCGTTCTTCAATAGAAGCGATTGAAAACGCACAAAATATGCTAGGCTGCACATTAGTAACAAAACAGACCGGTGAAGAGGGCAAGATGGTTAATACCCTCTACGTTGAAGAAGGGTTGGCCATTGAGCGTGAACTCTATCTTGGTGTAGTCGTCGACCGGGAAGCGGGCGGACCTGTTCTCATTATTTCCTCTGAAGGGGGAATGGAGATCGAAGAAGTTGCAGCAAATACACCGGAAAAGATATTCCATGAGCCAATTGATCCCGGTTGTGGACTACATGTTTTTCAGGCAACCAAACTCGCTTATCGACTTGGCTTAACAGGAACTGCAGTACGAAGTGCCCAGAAGTTTCTGCCTCAACTCTGCCGATTCTTTATGGATAACGATTGCAGCATGGCGGAAATTAATCCGCTAGTGATCACGGAAGAAGGTGAGATGCTTGCACTTGATGCAAAGGTCTCATTCGACGACAACGCTCTTTACCGACACAAGAATTTTATGGAACTGAGAGATTTGTCTGAAGAAGATGACTCAGAAGTACAAGCTGGAAAAGCAGGTTTAAGCTACGTTAAACTGGATGGGAATATTGGTTGTCTGGTGAACGGTGCAGGGCTTGCCATGAGCACGATGGACCTGATCAAATATCATGGTGGAGAGCCTGCAAACTTTCTTGATGTAGGAGGCGGAGCAGATGTGGATCAGGTAACCGAAGCTTTTCGTATCATTCTTGCAGATGATCACGTGAAAGCGGTCCTGGTTAATATTTTTGGTGGAATCATGAAGTGTGATACCATTGTCGAAGCATTGCTGGTTGCCTATGAAAAGGTTGGATTTACTGTTCCTCTCGTCGTCAGGCTTGAAGGAACAAATGTCGAAAAAGCCAGGAAAATGCTTGAGGAAAGTGGTCGGGAAATTATTTCTGCTGTCGATTTAAAAGACGCAGCACAAAAAGTTGTTGCCGCCATGGGAGCCTGATGGCTTGAAGAAAATCATTTCTTCGGGCTATCAATCGAATTTGAGATATTAAACATTACTTAATAAAATTCAATATAGGATCAGAAAATCATGAGTATTCTGGTTGATAAAAATACGAAGGTTATCTGTCAGGGAATTACTGGTAAAACAGGATTGTTTCATAGCCAGCAATGCCGTGAATATGGAACACCTCTGGTTGGCGGAGTAACTCCCGGCAAAGGGGGGACCGAAATTGATGGGTTCCCAGTCTATGACACTGTTGAAGAAGCTGTTAAGGCAACCGGAGCAAATACTTCGTTGATATTTGTTCCTCCTCCATTCTGTGGTGATGCCATCATGGAAGCTGCGGATGCTGGAATTGATTTAATTGTTGCCATTACGGAAGGGGTTCCTGTTCTGGATATGGTCAAAGTTGCCAAATATCTGGAAGGGAAAAACTCCCGATTGATTGGCCCGAATTGTCCCGGAATTATTACGCCAGGAATTGCCAAAATTGGTATTATGCCCGGCTATATTCATTCACCCGGTTCTGTTGGGTTGATCAGCAAAAGTGGAACATTAACGTACGAAGCTGCCTGGCAGTTGGGAAATCTTGATTTAGGTCAATCCACAGCCATTGGAATTGGTGGAGATCCGATTATCGGAACATCCTTCATCGATTTGCTTGATCTTTTTGAAGCAGACTCCGGCACGGAAGCGATGCTGATGATTGGTGAAATTGGTGGTAATCTGGAAATTCAAGCTGCAGAGCATATCAAGAAAAATATCAAAAAACCGGTCGCTGCATTCATTGCAGGAAAGACAGCCCCTCCGGGAAAACGAATGGGACATG
>JAJRVU010000455.1 GCA_024277145.1 Planctomycetota bacterium | reverse complement strand
CAAGATTTCTGTTTCAATCGAGCATTTTTCTTTACCCACTTTAAACAGACTACCTATACCAAGAGCTGTCGTCACGGAAGAGTGTTTCAAAAGAGCAACTGATTTCTCGCGATTTGACCTTTTCAGGCCTCCCAATTGGTGAAAAACCAGGACTATAAATCACTTAAATAGGTGCTCTAAACAGATTTGCGACCATGTTTCAAACGATTCACGGTCACTCATCAACTCTTCCGGTAAGGCAAACCCTGTGTTTTGTATCGACTCTTCACGTGGGAGAACTTTTGCTTCTTCCAGTTCAAATATGTGAACTATTCCCAAATGGACCTTTCCGACTTCATTTTCGTCGTCATTGATCATGCCAATGCACTTCACGGAATAGGCACTATCCAGATGAACTTCTTCACTGATTTCCCTTTTCATTCCATCAATGTAGGGGGAGCCATTTTCGGAATTGTCTTCAGAAGAAATATGACCGCCAATTCCTATGGAGCGTTTGGCGTGAAGACGACCTTCACCAGAACTTTTGCCTCTTTGGTAGCTGAAGATTTTTCCCTGATGCGAAAAAATACAGTAGGGGATCAATTGTTTGAAACTGGGATCCTCTTCCACTTCGTCACGTGGACGGTAACTGGTATTGATGGGATCAAGAAGTGATTTAAGATACGGCTCGGGATCAGTACAAAAGCCCTGAAAATGTCCGATTTCATGAAATAATTCGGTCGGGACAACGAGCACATGCTCAACTTCCTGCTTGCTGATACTCACAACAAAACTCCTTTTGTGTCAAACTAAATATACCCTGTGAATGTTTTTATACAGGCTTCCATACTGTGGTTTTTTCATCGAAAATACAACCAAAAGCGAGTTCTGAATTGCCTATTATTGTCAGATTTCCATGATATCCGGGATAAAATTCAGTCTATATATTTCTCCTCAGATATCGTCAATAATATGAAACTCATCTAACAGGCAGCAGGTAATCCCCGCATAAAGAATCGCTGTTTGAATAAAAGGAATACCACATGAAAGTACGACTCAGAATATTAACACTGATCTTGCCTATTTTTATTTTTGCAGAATGCATTGCAGAGGATTCCCCAACTGTATCAAATTCCAAAAAAGCAGTATCCAGTTCAAATAATAATCTTGTCTATTTTGGATTTGCTGTCGTCGATGGTGGTTTGGACGATCCGCATGATAACAGTTCGAAAACAAATTATATTGATGAAGTGGGAAGTTTTACCAACGTTGCACAAATGGCTGTCTTTTCGCCAACGGAATCGCTCAAACCTCGTTTATCAAAATTCAAGAAAGCTGGGGTCAAAGCAATTCTTCATATTGAACCTCTCCTGTTCGAATCGAAAAAAGATTCCAATTCCCCAAGTGGTTTCAAAATCTCCCTGCGATCTAATGCCAAAAAACTCTGGAAGACTTTCGTAACAATAAACAAGAAAGTTCTTACTCCGAGTAATATTGCAGCCCTTTACGTTATTGATGAACCGGTCTGGAATGGCGTTTCATTAAAAGAACTGACTTTTGCATTAAAACTTGTCAAAGACGAACTTCCTGATATTCCCACCATGTCTATTGAAGCATACCCGGTCGTGAAGCAAATCATGATTCCAGAATCACTCGACTGGATTGGCTTTGATCGGTACGACTCTGTTGACCCCAAAAATGACAAAGCGTGGCTTGCAGATCTCGAAACAGTACGGAAAGCCCGAACTCGCAAAAGCCAGAAAATTGTGATCGTCGCCAGTACTCAATGGCTTCCATTTTATTTAAAAGATGCGGGCATTCATCCCAAAGATATGGAAAAAATCGCATGGAGTTATTACTATGTCGCGAAATCTCAACCAGATGTCATTGCATTAGTCGGATACTTGTGGCCGGGCGGATTGGATGATCCCAAACAACTTGGCGCACGCAATCTTCCTGATAACGTGAAAAAAGCATTACGAAAAATGGGCCGGGAAATCACAAAAAAGAAATAACTCGTTCAGTCAATCACTCTCAGTTCCCAGTAACTCACGTAATTTGTCGCCAATATTTTCAGACTTCATCAAAGTCTCCCCAACAAGAATCGCTTTAATTCCAGCATCCGTCAAACGACTAACATCTTCCCGGTTACGAATTCCACTTTCCGAAACAAGCAAGGTCGTTTCCGGCACCCGCTTACTTAGCTGAATGGAATGGTCCAGATCAGTCACAAATGTTTTTAAATTCCGGTTATTAATTCCCATTAAGCAAGGAGAAAGATCAAGAACCGGCTGAAGATTTTCCGGCTCGTAAATTTCAATCAACGTGTCCATTCCCAATTCGCTCGAATAAGAATACAAATCGGCTAATTGTTCTGGTTTCAAACATTCCGCAATTAATAAAACGCAATCAGCACCTGCAACACGTGCTTCGAGAATCTGGTAACGGTCCAGGATAAAATCCTTTCGAAGCAGGGGAATATCCACGGACTTTCTAATTTTTTTCAGAAAATCAAGATGCCCCTGAAAAAAATGTTCGTCCGTCAGAACACTGATACAGCTTGCGTCATTCTGTTCATAAATTTTTGCAATTTCGACTGGATCAAAGTCTTCCCGAATAATTCCTGCTGAGGGGGAAGCTTTCTTAACTTCAGCAATCACTCCCATTCCATTAGCAGAATGAAGTTGATCAACAAAAGATCGAACAGGAGATGCCAGTGGCAATTGCGTTTCAAGCTCATCCCATGAAATTTTCTTTTTGGATTGTTCAATTTCCAGAATTTTATAATCAACAATCTTATCCAAAACGTTCGTCAACTCTTTGAGTCCTTTTAATTAGACAGGTTTCTAACAATACGAACGTAATTTACCACAAAGGAGTCAGCAGAAACAAGTACCCGCCAATTGATGAAAAGAGAGCCTGATCGACTGGAATATCCATGAAATGAGTACTATAACCAGTTATATTTAGATCTACTCTTGAAAAAGCTCTGCGAAACTTCTCCACATAATACCAACGCAATAATAATAATAACGCAGTATTTTTTCATTCATTAACCCGCATTCATTAATTCAATAGTTCAAAAAACAGGCCTGCTTTGGAAGATTTAAACTTTATCAATATTATTTCAGGATTTCTGGTGCTTGGTTTGTGCGTGATCAGCCTTGTTCTCTGGGTCGTCATTTCAAAAAAGCTCATTCAGGGTGAGCTAATACTGGAAAAGAATAATGCTCCACAGATCAAAATCGGTGTAGGCCTCGTTCTCGCTGCAAGTTATTTTTATATTTCCACTCCCATAATGATTTCTCATCTGTCGGTAACTTTCAAACTATTCACAAATAACATAATTCGTGGAATAAGCATCAATTCCATCAGTCATACAATGCTTCTTATCATCGCTGCATTGATCTACCTTCTTGTTTATCGAAATCAGAAAATTGAATCTCCTCAGGAATTAAAGCCTGAACTTAACGATGATCAAGAGGAAACACTTGATGAAGAATCAGTCCAGAACTCTCATGAAAATCAAAAACCACCAAGATCATTTTGGGATCAAATTGAACTTGGATACAATGGTTTTCTGGTCGGGTTACTTCCTGTCATACTGGTCCTGGCAGCAACATTTGATTTGCGAACGGAAGAAAAAGCTAATCCCATTTTAAAAATGGTAAAATCAAATCCGAATATAGGAGTGTATCTCCTGGCGGTGTTGATCGCTGTTGTATTGGCCCCTCTCATTGAAGAACTCATTTTCCGCGTTCTGCTTCAAGGATTTTTCACAACAACTCTTCGAATGAAAAAATGGACTGCGATCCTGACAACTGCAATCCTGTTTAGTGCGGTTCACGGTTTCCCGGATGCTTATGCATTGGTACCACTTGCTTTGGTGCTGGGGTATATTTATCACCAGACGAGAAGCTACGTTGCAGTTGTAGTGACGCATGCATGTTTCAACGGCTTCAACATAATCAATTTAGGTTTATCCTTACTTGCAGAATAAATCTCGACCTGCAACAAGTGATTTCATTTTTCGATCTGCAATAGAACGTTGCAGCATCCAGAAACCACAATCAGGGTGAATCCATTTTATCCGGTCTTCTCCAAGAATTTTCACCGCACCTTCTATTCTACGGGCGACTTCTTCAGGGGATTCCACTTCGTTATCTTTAATGTCAATGAGCCCGATCCCCAATGAGATTTCTGGCTTCAACTCTTTGAACACATCCAGTTCTTTATACCCTCGTCTCGCAAATTCCAGAACCAGATGATCACATTCCAATGCATTAAAGAAAGGCATCAATTCCTGAAAGAAACCTTTTTGTATTGATTGACCGCCGTAGTTCCCAAAACAGAGATGGACCCCACGGGTTGAAGAAGGAACTGCTTCCAATATTCGATTAATTCCTTTGGCAGCAATTCCTGCATCTTGTGGACTTCCCGGCAGATTTGCTTCATCCACTTGAATAAAAGATGGATTCATTGATTTCACCTGATCATGAATAACATCAGCAATCGCAAGAACTAATCCTTCCAGATCATGATAAAAATGATCCAACAAAGTTTTTGCAAGCATGTAAGGACTGGTCACAGTGAACTTGAATTGACTATTCGTCAGTGAAGAAACCAATTCATAATCTTCAACAAGATCGAGTGTTCCCGGACCAATCGCTTCTCGAACGACTCCTGCAGGTTTGGCACGAAATCCAAACCCCGATTTTTCCCGAAACGCAGTTAGTTCATCGTGCGTTAATGTGGAATAAATTCCACTCATGGGCCTGATAAAATAATCGATCATTCCATTTGTTTCAGGATGATTCACATCAAACCGGGAAAGTTCACCGTCGGAGATCACATCTATCCCTGAAAGTTCCTGCGTTTTCAACACCACCATAATTGCATCGCGAAGATTCAACGAATTGGGCATCATACGCAACCATTCAGGAACGGGGTAACTACCAACAACGGTGGTTTGAATAGTCGGGTTCATTAGATTTTCCTTTTTGTCGCTTGAGTTACTTGAAATAAATATTTATTAATCAGGAACGGTTATTTTCTTTCCACTGGCTCACCGGTTCAAAAAGTTCCGGGTTAATGACATACCCAACACCAAAATGAGACCGGTTAATCGAACTTAAAGAAATTTCTCCGTTTGAAATGGAAAGTGTTGGCCAACCAGCTTCACTCGGATGATATAAATCTGAATGGGCTGAAAGAACTTGTTCCTGAACTTCTTCTGGAAAAGCAGAAAGCCCTTTAAAGTAATGGTGACCGTTTCGTTCAATGCTATCAATCCCCAATGCGCCAGCAACCGCCATATCCTGAATTGTGGATACCGGACCAACACTGGCTAAATCTTCACACGAGAGAATATATTTTTCTCCCGGATTAGCTTTTCGATATTGATGCAACAAACAGGCATTCATCAAACTTTTAAACACACCTTTACAATTTTTATGACTAGTTCCATGATAACCAATTCCCAATGCATCCTGAAGGCTTTCTAATCGGTCATTCGATTCATCAATAATCATCAATGGCCTTTTATCCCAATCTTTCAAATCGGAAAGCACCTCAGAATCCAATGCAATATCACGATGAAAAGGCTGCTCAACAAACATCAGATGGCTGAAAAATATTGACAATTCATTGACGGAATTAAGGGACTCCCAATAATCCCTGAATTCATCCAGAGAATGAAACTGTTCATTCCCATCCAACGTGAAAGCCAACCCTTCTTTGATTTCAGTTTTCACAATACCAGCAAGATGTGTCAGGCGATCAATATCTTTTTCCAGATTACCAAACAACTTGATCTTCAAATGTTTTAATCCATAAAACTTGATTAAAGACTGAACGGACTGGGGTAATCCATCAGAAAGTTTTTCTTCATCTGGAATTTCATCGTCAGAGAGAGGGTCAGCCAGTCCAATTGTCTGCCGAATATTTGCATAAGGAATTGGACGAGCAGGAAGTATTTCGTTTAACTGAAAACCTTCAAGTTGTTGAAAATATTTTTCGGGTTGAATTCCAAATAATTTAGTACGAATTGCTTCATAAAATGAAATCCCTGCATCTTTACAAACAGCTTCTATGATTGCTCGCTCTACAAAGGAGACACCAAACTGGTATAACAAGGGAGGGTATTTCTTTTCCTCCCCCCATTCATTCTGTAACTTTAGTACCTGTCCCCATAATTCAAATGCAGACGAAGCAGAAAGTCCCGGTGCAATATTGACTGCATGCTCAACAACTTCAAGCATCTCATCAATTTCGGATTCCAGAGATTTTTCTGCAACTTTGGTAAACCATTTCGGAGGCAAATGATCCGCAGAAACCCCAAAAGAATTTCGGCCATCAATCTCCAATTCCACTTTAACAAAAACATGCGGAGCGGATGTCATCGTGGCGATGCCATATTTGAAGGGCAACCGGGTCTTTAAATCAATGATGTGAATATCTGCATTTTTAATAAGAATGGCCATCAGGTTCACATTTTCAAATAAGAATATTGATTATAAAAATAAAATCCAGTCTGTATTATCTTCATTACAAAAGGCTACGGCTTCACATTTCTCCAAACCCGTCGGCATTCAAGTGGGTAATCGATCAGCATTCCGTCGATGCCTGCCTCACGGGCTTTATTCCATGTACCCGGATTACGACGTCCCTTCAATGTTCCGCCAAAATTATAAACAACCTGTTTACCTCGTTCACGGATTTTATCGACTTCTGCTTTGGTCGGTGTAAATGTCACCATAAAAACATCCAGAAAATCTTCGCCCAAACGATCATCAACACCTTTGCGTGATACATTTTGACCAATACGAAATTGGGAATTTATTTTTTTTAGCCGTTTGCTCATCTCCGCACTTTGATCAAAAGCAAAACAATCTTTAAACAAATCATATTTTTCAAGCAAATGCACCAACTCTTTCTCACCATCGGGATTCAACTGTTTTATATTCAGGGCAATAATCGTAGTTCCTCGTTTTCGTTCTTTAATCAATCGAAAAACTTCTTCCATCGTAGGAATCTTCGTTCCTTTAAAAGATGAATGAAACCAGCTTCCCGCATCCAGCTTTCGTGCTTCCGCCAAAGTGACGTCACGTACGGAACGATTCGGGCCATTTGTTGTTCGCTCTAAATTATCATCATGAATAATAACCAACTCTCCATCTTTTGTTGTTCGGATATCCAATTCAAACCCAACACCTAAATCAAGACAGACACTAAAAGCTGGCAACGTATTTTCAGGAGCATGTCTGAGCATTCCACGATGAGCAACCAGGACGGGATCTGCTGCGAGAGTGGTAGAAACCGAAACAATAAAAAGAAGTATAATTTTAAAACGTAGCAGGTTAATTATAGTCATAAAAAACTCAGTTCCTTTAAATGAATCGAACTTCCTATCAGGCAAACAATTGTCATGATTATACCACGTTATTACTTTATTTGTCTATCATACTGATACGAATTAAATTAAACCCTTATCGTACTTCTTTTAAGAATCTCTTGAGCTGCTCAAAACAGGTCTCCAATCATCCCTATATCAACGATGCTATTTTTAACGGCAATTAATCTTGACTTCCAACCTCCAACGACTGATAGTAAACATCTCATACGAAAATCAGTTCCTATAAATTTCACTATCACAAATAACCATAGACAAGAAAAAAATGAATAAACAGGATTTATTGAATTCATTCAAATCTCTCATTAAAGAACAATCCGAAAGCCATCCGATTCCTGATCGAAAATCCCTTTCAGCCGAGGAAGAATGGCAATGCCAGATTATCGGGGGAGATTTTATTACCTGGACCCAAAAACATCTTCCTGAAATCCTTAAAGAACGTATGGCCTTAAAGGCAATGAATTTTGACCAGGAACCGCTGATCATCTTCACCACTTCAACACCGGGACTGGTTGCCCTCAAAGAAATCATGCCAAAGCCACCTGAAGAAATAATTTTCCTGTTACATTCCGACTTTGAAAAATGGGATCAACAACAGTCCTCGGATAGCTACACTTCTTATATTCATCATTGGAGTTATTTTCAGGATATAAAAAAAGAACAGCTGGAGTTGGCAAAGAAACTTTATTCTTCTGTTCCAGAGAATGAACTTCGAATTCATAACAGGGGTGATCTGTGGGGTGAAAATTGTGGTACTTTCGGAGAACATCTCTGGCACTGGAACGGAGATAAAATGGTTTTGCTGCTGGAAGAAATCAGCCATGGCGTTTACTAAAAAACATAACGATACTGTTCATCAACGCGAAGGAAAGTCAAAATAAAAAAAATCATCCCAGTCATTAAATGCATTGTCATACTGGCATTCATGGCAACTTTGAGCATCACGTATTTCCTCCGCTCTGAAGTTCTCACTCTCAATAAAATCAGATTTTCCTCTCAGGATGTCCTGACTAAAGAAAGCTTGAGGCAGACTAAAGAATCATACCCCATCCGAATGGCTGAATATGAAACAGCCTTAAAGAACTATGACATTAAAATGAAGCATTATGAAGAAATGCTGGATCTTTATCGGAATAACTATGAAGGATATGCAAAAAGGCTCAAAGACAAATACGAACCGCCTCAACTTCCATCAAAACCACATAAGCCAACATCCCCCAAATTGAGTGACCAACTCGCCGGTATCAACGCAGAGTTCCGAACACAACAGTTTAACTATTTCAATAACTCAATCGCTCTGAATTGGTTCTGTTGCTGTTCGTCTCTCACACTTGTGGGTGGATTGCTATTCCTCATCATGTTTGAAGAAGGGAACCAACGGATATTCTATCTGTTTGTACTGATCTTGAGTTTTGTCTTCATGATCGGACCATCATTCCATTCAATCATGAGTGCAATCATGGGATTACTGAATGCTCCGCCAATGTTTTGAAGTTAAAGAATCATTCTAAACAGGAAAAGAAATCCCTTATCATAAGATAAATTTTCTAATCGGTTATTTTTCCAGAATGACCGAAAGACCTTCTCCTTCAGGCACAAAGGAAAAAGTTTTGAGTGTCAGGATAATTCCGTTTGCTTTTGAAATGACAGAGATTTTTTCTGTTCCAAGAACGTTGCAGACTGTCCCGATTAAATCACCCACATGAACCTGATCACCTAATTGAACAGCTGGTTCAAAAAAACCGGTCATCGGTGAAGGGTTGCTAAGCTGCATGTGACCTGATTCAGTTTTACGATCTTCTACAACCTGTTTGACTTCATTTTCAGGTAAGTTACGTTCAATCATTCCCAAAGAAGACATCACGTTCAGGCAGCCTTCGTAATAAGAACTGATTCCATCTTTATTGCAGGTCGCACTTCCGAGGTATTCTGTATAAATTGCAGGAATTCCTGCATCCCGCGCAACCGAAAGTGATCGCCCATCATGTTCTGCACTTGTTCCCCAGACAATCGGCAAATTAAATGCTTTCGCCATTTCTCGTTGCTTGTCAAGAATTTCAGGATCAGAATGAAGCACGTATCCCGCCATCGGGAGAACAGAAATGGTTGTTCCTCCTGTATGCAAATCAATAAAATAATCTGCTGACTGAATAATCTTACTGAACTTGAAAGCAATTCGCTCGGTGATTGTCCCCTCTTCCGAACCGGGGCAGGTTCTGGCCAAGTCTTTTCCATCGGGGGCTGTTCGATGAGAATTTTGGTAAGCAGGCTCATTCACGACGGGAATCAGTGTCAGCCGACCTGACAATTCTGGTGAATCATCAGATTGAAACAATTGAATCAATTGGCGAACAGTTGCCATCGGTTCAAACTCATCACCATGAACACCGCCAGTCACCAACAAATGTGGTCCCGAATTTTCTCCTTTAACTTCAACCGACTGAATTTTCACTTCTTCTGACATTTATTTATAGATCCAATCTAAAGATATCCGTGTGATATGAGTTTCTGCTAAACCATTATTTTTGGATCGATCTCCTGCACAGTGCCCCAGAAGAATATGATCTCCTACAAATTCGATGGCAGTGTAGCAGTACCAGCCGGTTGGGTTATCCGCAACGTTCTTTGTTTTCGTCCAGGTTTTCCCATCATCTTTTGAAATCGCAATGGTGAAGGGGGTTCTTTTCCCTTTGAGTTCTGACGGAATACTTTCGTGATTATTCCAGACGAGAACAAGATCATTCGTTTTTGGAATCCGCTCAATCGATGCAGGAGAAACAGGGGACTTAATTTGAGAAAGTTCAGGTTTGCTCCAGGTATCGCCATTATCACTTGAATAACAAATCATCTGGCAACCAGCATCAGTTCGAATAAACATCATTACTCGTCCATCAAGCAACTGCACAACCCCCGGCTCCTGTGCAGTGATCCTTTTTCCTTGCTCATCAAATAATTTGAATTGAGACTGACTTCGCTTCCATGTTTTGCCATTATCATCTGAATAATAACAGAAGAGAGTCCCTTTCCAATCTGCTTTTTTATCCGTTGTTTTTTTATGCATTGCCATTGGAATTAAAATCCGACCATTATTCAACTGGATGATCCGATCATTATTAACCACACAGTACATAACCTCATCAGTAACACATTCTGTTGGCTCACTCCATGTTTCTCCTTCATTAGTTGAAGTTCTCAATATTGGCCTGCAATCTGAATGTGAGTTTTTCCGTATATAGAACAGTGCTATTTCACCCGTTTTCAATCTTAACAGGGAAACCGACATCACATTAAATCCACCCTCATTCTTAACAATCACCCGATCTTCTTTTGTCCAGGTTTTTCCACCATCATTGGAATACCGAGCTGCAAGAAACGCAGTTGAATGATCGCTACCTCCACTTGTAAAATGAGTGTAAATAAACATGATTCGCCCATCTTTCAGACGAATAAAATCTCCTTCACTGTTTCGAGGATTACCTTCCTGCGGAGAAAGTTTCAGGGCTATTTCAATCCCTTCATCTGCATAAAGATCATTTTCATTTGCAAAAGAAAATAGAGTCAAATATATTACGGCGAAAATAAGTATATAAAAGTTTTGAACAGACCTCATTAAGTCACCTCTCAAGTATTTCATTTTTCAGGAAAATAAACGATAAGACATTGATTCTGTGAGTTCACAGATTGAACACATCAACCACTATAGAATGATTTCAACAGATTTCTATTCCGAAACGACTTCAAAGACTGTTATTTACTCCTGAAATTATGTTAATCTGGGATCCCTCAATCATTTTCAAACAAGATATAACATTATTCTCTACTTCACGCACAAGGATATTATCATGAGCCGTTCTTCTCGCCGAACATTCCTGAAACAAGCTATGTCAACATCTGCGATGGTTCTCGGTGCAGGAAATTTGCATTCATCGTCGCTCCTTAAGGCAGATTCAAGTAACGCATCCAAACCAAATATGAAGTACGGGTTTGTGACATACCAATGGGGCAAAGATTGGGATTTGAATACGCTGCTAGGTAATTTGGAAAAATCACAGGTCCTCGGCGTGGAACTAAGAACAACTCATGCACACAAAGTGGAACGTGATCTCAACAGCAAACAACGGGAAGAGATCAGGAACAAATTCAAGGATTCACCCGTTACTTTAGTTGGCATTGGAAGTAACGAACGATACGACACCCCGGATAAGGCTGTGCTTAAAAAAGCGATTGAAGCAACCCACGAATTCATCAAACTCAGCCATGATGTCGGCGGAACAGGTGTGAAGGTTAAACCGAACTCATTCCACAAAGGTGTTGAAAAAGAAAAAACGATTGAGCAAATTGGAAAGTCACTGAACATCGTTGGAAAAATTGCAGCCGATTACGATCAGCAAATACGGCTGGAAGTCCACGGTCAATGTGCAGAACTTCCCATCATGAAACAGATCATGGATATCGCAGATCATCCTAATGTTGCTGTCTGCTGGAACTGCAATAAAAAAACAGACTTTAAAGGGGAAGGGCTCGAACACAATTTCAATCTGTTGAAAGATCGAATGGGCGCAACTTGTCATATTCACAACTTGACCATTGCAGATTACCCATACGAGCAGCTATTCAAAATGTATGCAGATATCAACTACAACGGCTGGTTAATGATTGAAGAAGGACGTATCCCTGAAGGTGATTTGGTAGAACAGCTGATTGAGCAACGCATCTTATTCAACAAACTCGTTGCAAAAGTGACTGCATAAAAATCCTGACTCTAACAGTTTTTTGAATTCGGTTTTTTTAATCCACATGAATTCCCCTATTGAATCTTCCCGGAATTTTTGCCTAACTCCAACCTCTGTTGCTGGAAGGAATTCTCATTCGATGTTACCCTTTTCCTTATCAGTTTTTTTATTGGCAAATACCTCAGGTTGGTAGAATACCCTTCAGAAATCATACTGGCCTGTTACTCATTATAATTGAAACAAGAAATATCAAACGAAAATGAATTTCCCTCCTGTTGAAGAACAGCTTGCAATCATCAAACGAGGCATTGAAAAAATTGTCCCGGAAGAGGAACTCGCTGGAAAGCTGGAACAAAGCCGAAAAACAGGCACTCCGCTTCGAATTAAATATGGAATTGATCCGACCGGAATTGACCTTCATCTCGGCCATACGGTCGCCATGAGAAAAATGAGACAGTTTCAGGAACTGGGCCATCAGGCAATCATCATCATCGGGAACTATACCGCTTTAGTGGGTGACCCAAGTGGACGCGATGAAACACGTGCCCGCTTGACAGCAGAACAGGTTGAAGCCAATTCCATCGATTATCTTAATCAAGTTGGCAAGGTGATTGATCTGGAAAAAGCAGAAGTCCATCGGAATGGAGATTGGTTCTCCAAAATGGACTTTGCCAGAATTCTTGAACTCTGTTCCAAAGTGACCGTTGCTCAACTCCTGACTCGCGATGATTTTTCAAAAAGATTCAAGGCAGAATCCCCCATCTATCTGCATGAATGTCTTTACCCTATCATGCAAGCTTGGGATTCTGTTGAAATCAAAGCAGATATTGAATTGGGGGGAACCGAGCAGCTTTACAGTTTCATGCTCGCTAGAGACTTGCAGAAAGACCAAAAACTCGCCTGTCAGATTGCCATCATGTCTCCGATTCTTGTCGGCTTGGATGGTGTTCGAAGGATGGGAAAAAGCCTGGGCAACTACATTGGCATTTCAGATGATCCGTATGATATGATGAAAAAATTCATGCAGCTACCCGATGAGTGCATGAAAATGTATTTTGAATTGCTGACTGATCTTAACATGCAGGAAGTGGACGACCTTCTGGCCGGACATCCCAAAGAATCTAAAATCAGGTTAGCCAAAGAAATCATCAAAGAATATCACAATGAACAAGCTGCAGAAGATTCTGTTAAAGAATGGGAACGACAAATCGGGCAGGGTGGTCTTCCTGCTGATATCCCGGTTTCAGAAATCTCTCGAAAAGAATTGACTGATGATAGTCTGCCTGCAGCGATTTTGTTAAAAATGGCAGGTCTTTGTAATTCAACGGGCGATGCCCGCCGATCGATTGCGCAAGGAGGCGCTTATCTTCATGAAGCGAAAGAACGGATTGAATCGCATGATCAATTAGTCACGGTGACTGATGGGTTGATGCTCTGGGTTGGAAAAAAAAGATATTGTACGGTAAAACTGGTTGACTGAGTCTGGTCTGCTGCGGATTATAGATTGAACGTGTAGGGTCTGCTGTGCAGACCATCAGTAAAGATTGCGTGAGAACAAGTCTGGTCTGCACAGCAGACCAAACAATAAATACTTAACTATAGGAGGAAACTGGAATGCCCGTTGGGTTTGGATTAGTCGGTTGTGGCATGATCTCGAATTTTCATGCAAAGGCAATCGAAAAAATACGGGGCGCCAAACTGGTTGCCTGTTTCGACATGTTCCCTGCTTCTGCAGACAAGTTTGCAAAAGCGAATAAATGCAAAGCTTATCATAACCTGAAGGATATGCTGGCTGATCCTGATGTGCAAATCGTCAATATCTGCACGCCAAGCGGTGCCCATATGGAACCTGCTGTGCAAGCTGCCAATGCAGGTAAGCATGTCATGGTCGAAAAACCATTGGAAATCACATTAAAACGGTGTGATAAAATAATTGATGCCTGCAAGAAAAACAAAGTCAAGCTCGGAACAATCATGCCTTCCCGCTTCAGTGCAGTGAATATTGCCTTGAAAGAAGCAATCCAGGAAAAACGCTTCGGCAAACTGACGCTAGGCGACACCTATGTCAAATGGTGGAGAACACAGGAATATTACGACAGTGGCGGATGGCGTGGAACATGGGCACTTGATGGCGGGGGAGCCCTCATGAATCAGGCGATTCATAACGTGGACCTGCTTTACTGGTTCATGGGTGATGTGAAAGAAGTCTCTGCCATCACAGATACACTTGCGCATAAACGAATTGAAGTCGAAGACACTGGCGTTGCTGCTGTCCGATTTAAAAATGGAGCTCTCGGCACAATCGAAGCAACCACAAGTGCGCATCCCGGATTGCTTAAGAAAACGGAAATCCATGGTACAACGGGAACCGTGATTGTGGAGCAGGACGATCTTCTCATGTGGGAGTTTGTGAAATCGAATCGAAAAGATGCATCCATCAAGAAAAAATTCGCCAAAACCAAAGGAGGAACAGGGGGCGCAAGCGATCCTTCTGCGATCTCCTTTAAAGGGCATCAGGACCAGATGACCGATTTCATCAAAGCGATTGAAAAGAAGAAAAAACCTCTGGTCGATGGTCTGGAAGGTCGTAAAAGTGTTGAAATTATCTTGGCGATTTACAAATCTTCCTGGACTGGAAAACGGGTCACTTTGCCGATGAAGTCCGATCCGAAAATTCCAAACAAACCGAAGAAGAAGAAATAACCTTCTTCTTCAATTACTAACTTTTATAATCATTGAGACCAATCGGGTGATCTTTCATCAGGTTGGTCTTTTTTTATTGGCTGGTTGCTTCTTTAGCGGTATAATTTCTGCATATCGCGTTTTTCTAATCCATCTTTCGTAAGCATTAATACCATGATCACAATCACAGAAAGAAAAGCAACTGAAGAAGACATCACAGAAAAGAAACGCTTTATTGAATACATCAAACATGAAGACGATGAATTCAGTCTTCATATTATAGCCATTGCACTGTATGCACTTCTGGCGACATTCCTTTCTTTTCCGCTTGGTAAATTGATCCTGATGGCCATTGATTATTTCAAGTTACAACCAAATGGAGAAAACATCATTTATCTCTGGATTCTTGGAATTTTCCTTTTGACTCTTTTGCTTCTGCTTTTTCATAAATTGAAGCTCAACAAACAAAAAAAGAAAAAAATTGCATTGCACGAAAAAGATCTGAAAGAGCAATTAATTGAAATCAAAACCATCAACAATATTCAAGAAGTCTGGGAAATTATCGATCCAAATGAATGCGATTGTTGCGGTGGGCCCGGCTTTCTCTTTAAAACTGAAGAACACGAATACTTCTCTTTAATCACTCAGAGTCTATGGGAATACTACCCGGAAGAGTACGAAGATTTAGTTAAAAACATTATTCCAGAAAAAATCGTTTTTGAAAAATGGGAGACTTCTGACCACGATAAAAAAATGACTCTTGAAGGAGAAGGGTTACCAAAATCAGGATACATATCACTCCATAAACTGATTGACGTACATGATGAGCAGGTGCTTGATAATTTCTTTTCAAACGAACTCAACCAATTCCCGGAAGACTTAACAGAAACCATTCAAAAACACGCAACAAAAGAATATGAATAGCCTCAAATCCTAGCCGATGTATTCTTCTTCATCCATGGGCTTCTCATGTGTCTTTGTTTCTTCGTTGCTACGAGGTCTTAAGTAAAGCCGAATCGGGACTTCTTTAAATGGAAGTTCTTCCCGTAACACGCCAAGTAAATATCGTTTCCATGTTTCATCAAAAATAGCGGGTTCGTTACATTTCAAAACAATCGTAGGGGGTTGAACCGATACCTGTGTTGCAAAATAGATTTTCGGTCGTCTGTTCTTCCTGTTAGGTGGGGGATTATTTAAAATCGCTGCCCGGATAACATTATTAATTTTCGATGTCGAAACACGAATTCGTGCCTGCTTGAAAATTGTTTGCGCCAGGTTGATTAACTGTTTGATGTTCTGGCTATTCTTTGCGGTAATGAATCCAATCGGAACATGCCGCATCATATTGAACTGGGCAGTCAGATATTCAGTCCATTTCTCAAAGGTCATCTCTTTATCTTCCCCGAGATCCCATTTATTCACCACAAAAATACACGGTTTCTGCTGGGAGTGAATTTCATCGACCAATTGTTTATCCACGCGGGAAATGGTATCAGTTGCATCAAAAAACATCATCACAACATCAGCCCGACGAATAGACCGCTTCGCTCGTAGCAATCCATAGTACTCAATATTATTGGAAAGGCTTTTCCGTTTCCGAACCCCCGGCGTATCAATCGCAATAAAAGCTTTTTCATCCAGTTGAAATCGCACGTCGATGCTATCACGAGTTGTCCCAGCCACTTCACTGACAATGCAACGTTCTTCTTCCGCAACAGCATTAATGAATGTACTTTTTCCGACATTCCTTCGACCGACGATGGCCAATTTCATTTCCGGAGTTGCATCAAGAGCTTCTCCATCTGCGAGTTCCGTATCCATCGCTTCAGGAAGGTTAGCAATGATTCCCTCAAGTAAATCTTTACGATTACGATTTCCCTTCACGCTGACAACAATAATTTCAGAATCGGTCAGTTGATGGAAAATATCGAGTTCCATATCCGTTTTTGTCGAATCACATTTATTCGCAACAAGCAGTTTAGGTTTGTCGATCAGCCTCAGTTTTCGACCGACTTCTTTATCGAGAGGCGTGATTCCACTTTGACCATCAACAACAAAAACAATCAGGTCCGCCTCATCCAGCCCATATTGAATCTGCTCTTCGATATCTTCTGAAAGATCATCATCATCGACAATCCCCATCCCGCCAGTGTCAACCAGTTCGAAGTATCGTTCTTGCTCATGCATCAGGTAATTCACCCGATCACGCGTTACACCCGCAGTCGGATCAACAACGGAGACACGTTTTCGCGCAAGCCAGTTGAGAATGGAACTTTTACCTACATTGGGTCGGCCAACAATGGCCACTTTGGGAACAGACATTTCTTATTTCTTAGCGTTCAGCAGTGCCCCGGAAGTTCGGTTATTATAAATCAGAATCAGATCAGGCTTCCAATTGTCTTATTTTGGGGCGTAAAAAGCAGTTGGAATGGCAAAATCACCCCATTTTCCGGGGGAAATTCTTGAAAGCAAATCAATTTCAGTGCAAAGTTGGTCTTAGCAGAACTTCTGTTAATGCAGCTATCTCAAGCGCGAACCCGTCACGAAATTGGGGAAGTTGCTATAGTCTATAGAATCCGGGGAGAGAACTAAATGGTTTACCCCTTATTTATACGATGAATCCCGGAACTGACTCTATTTTCAAGTCAAATTTGATTTAACCCCCTGAAATTCAATCATCCTGCAATCCTCAACAAGCCGCAAGTTGTCAATATGACCTGGAATATTCAATCTGAGCTGGAAAAATGGGGACCAGAAGCTTCTCAGGGAGAAATCCCATCTCTCATAAAATCAGAAGAATACTGCAAAAAACTTGCTTTAGGACATTATGAAAACTTCCCGGTGGTCAGTTGGGCGCTCCCACGAAAATATCGCCAGGATTTCTACAATATCTATTCTTTCTGCAGGTGGTCAGACGATCTGGGCGACGAAATCGCCGATAATTCCCAATCCCTCAAACTGCTTGACTGGTGGAATATCGAATTGGAGAACTGTTATCTCGGAGAAGTTCGCCATCCGATCATGATTGCATTATCAGAAACCGTTCAATCGTGTGGTATTCCCCAAAAACCTTTCAATGACTTAATTTCCGCTTTTAAACAGGACCAAACCCAAACACGATATCAAACTTTTGAAGAATTGCTGAGTTATTGTGAACGGAGTGCCAACCCGGTCGGTCACCTGGTTTTATATCTCTGCAATGAATTCACGGAAGAAAAAGCAATGTTATCCGACTCCATTTGCACTGGCTTGCAGCTTGCCAATTTCTGGCAGGATATTTCCAGAGATTTGAAGATGGGCCGAATCTACCTCCCGTTAGAAGATTTTCAACAATTTGGATGCTCCGAAGATCATCTTGTCTCCGAAAATACTTCTCCGGAAATCAGGAATCTTTTAGAATTTGAAGTGAACAGAACTCGTGATATTTTCGAAAAGGGAAAGCCTTTGATTTCACAACTCTCGGGAAGAATCCAGATGGATATCGATCTCTTTCTGCTTGGAGGATTGAAGATTTTAGAAAAAATTGAAAAGATGAACTACCAAGTATTGGAGGAACGCCCCAAAATCAGTAAAGCCGAATTTGCAGGTCTCAGCCTGCAGGCTATAATCCGACACGTGAAAAGACTTTTTTAATACCCATTCTTTTTATAGATATAGCAAACATCATCAACATGGAAGATTTCTCTGCAAACTCTTTATCGGAAAAAGAATCGTTTGACTGGTCGGTCAAATTGACGAAACAATCTGCAGGAAATTTCTATTATTCATTCCTGACTCTTCCGACAAAAATGTTTGAAGCGATGTGCGTTTTATATGCCTTCCTTCGTGTTACCGATGATATCGCTGATAATCTAAACCAACCGGACAAGTTGAAATCAAAGCAACTGGATGACTGGCAGCATCAACTTGCACTGGCGGTTCATTCTCAACAGTACGATCATCAGGTTTTCCCTGCATTGGTTTCCATTATCAAGGAATATTCTATTCCAGTGATCTACCTGCATGATGTGATTGAAGGAGTTCGTAGCGATCTTACTCCCAGAAAATTTGAAAACTTTGAACAGCTGGACCATTATTGCTATCAGGTTGCAGGAGTTGTCGGGCTTTGTTGCATTGAAATTTGGGGATATGACGATCCCAAAGCAAAAGATTACGCACTCGCATGTGGAACCGCGTTTCAATTAACCAACATTCTCAGAGATTTAGGAGCCGATGCCAAAGAAGGGCGTTTTTACCTTCCAGCAGAGGAATTGAAAGAACACGGCTATTCTGAAATTGATCTCGTCAATTCCAATCACGATAGCAATTTTAATGATTTAATGGCGTTCCAGGTGAAACGGAATCAATCCTACTATGAAGAAAGCAGGCAGTTGATCCATCTTCTGACACCCGAAGGAAAAGCGATTTTTTCAGCCATGTCGCAGATCTATGAAGGGGTCTTAAAAGAGATCATCAAAAGAGAATATGATATTTTCTCAACCCGTGTCCGCATTCCGAAATGGAAAAAACTTTATATTGCGATGAGTTCGCTCGTTCGGCATCGATGGTTCGGATAAGCTTTTCATGAAATAAAAAAAGAAAGAACCGATGCTAGTGATGAGGGGGCAACACCAGCACCGGAATTCTTTCTGGAGCGTATCGACAGTTATTAATTTTCAAGACAATTTTCTATTAGATCACAGAAAACGGCCAATCTTTAAAACAGGTTTTCAGTATACTTTGCAGGATTACCTGTAAAGAGGTCCTTGTTTTCAGAGCTACTGAATAAATACAGCCTTCCCTGATACCAGGCACCATGTTCCAGGCTCCCTTTGACATTCTGCTTCTCTGTTTCCAGTAATGTCACATCCACACCCCCCTCAACAGGTGCATAGAAATGAGGGTTCTCATCAAATTTCACTTTTGCTTCATGAGAAGAAAAGTGATAGACAACCGACTGGTAACGAGAACGATATGCATTATTTGCTTTGACCAGTTTTCGATTATTTCTCAAACTGACCGGACAATTACCATCCAACCCAACATGAATTTTCTGAATTTTAATTGGCTTGGCTGATTGGATCGCTTTTTTGGCAAGCGGTTTAATTTTGATCTCTTTCAAGTCAGAAGATATATCAAGTGAATTATCATACTTCTCTTCGTTCACTTGTTCTGCTTGTTGAATTTCAGAATCAATTGCTTTTTCCAAATCAATTTCAGATTCTTCCTGGGTCAGCGTCAATCCAGAGAAGGGGCTCTCTTTATCCTCAGATGCATTAGCAACCGGTGATGCCTCTTCTTCTTTGACAATAGTATCTTCGCTAACATTATCTCCTTTAGCAAAAATTTCATCCGCTTCTTCTTCTGAAACTTCAGTGAATGGGTTATCGAATTCCCCTCGATTTAATTTTTCAGAAATATTCTTGGTAGTTTTCTTTTCCCTTTTGACAATCGCGGTGCCAACTTCTTCACCAGTAAATTTTTCGACTAATTTTTCCTGAGGGACATCTGGTATTTCCAGAGATTCCTCCACATCGTCATTCACATCTTCAGCAACTTCAAAGAAATTATTCTCTTTTGGTTCCTGAACAGTTTTTACCGGTGGAAGTTCAACTTCTGGTTGCTTGTGAACAACTTGTCTCCTTTGAACGACATCAATTTCTTCCGGTAACGGTAGTGCAGGAAGTAGAGTTACCTTCACAGGATTCACCCGAGTCTTTGCAACAGGGGGAATATAGCCCCCTTGGCTTCTGCGTCCCTGAGTCTGTTGAACTCTTGTTGAATTGCCTTGCCTCGGTTGAGCAGCAGCCTGCTGAACTCCTCGCCTTCGTTTTTGAGATCGAGGGGAATTATTTTGAGCAGGCCGAGATTTATTTCGTGATTTTCTGGTAAAAAGACGTTTAAAGAAACTCGTTTTTCTCTTAGGACGCTTCTTCATATTCCGACTGGAATTCTGCGCCCCCCTCTGGTTAGGATTAGCTTGTGATCCTGAATAATTATTCCCAAGATCGGGTTCAGCTAGCTGATACCGCTGGTTCATTTCGTTAGGCATGGTTCGACCTTCTTGTTGATACAACAATTCCAGTTCACGGGTAATATTCCCATTCCCTGAAGTAGTATGTTGAACCTGACGAACCTTATTGGAATTAGGCCTCTTCTGATTTAACCTTCGGCTTCTGACAGCCACAGATTCTTTTGCTTTCGTCTGAATCTTTTTAGGCTTTGATCCGGGAAAAAGACGAAATTTTCTCGGCTTCTTAACAGCCTTTGCAGACTGTTCCTGATTTTTCTTTTTCTGCTGAGCACCATATGACGGCTTTTCAGCTTTCAGTACATTCGCTCCATTCACCAATATCATTGTCGCAATTATGGCGAACAACAACTTGGAGGTTTTGACTTTAACAATCGTTTTCATTTTAATTTCTCCTAAGACTGCAACATCTCACTTCCATGATTTTTTATTGCAGTTAAGTCCCCCTCTTGAGCAACTTACTTTTCCTTGTAGCCGGTTCTGACTTGTAAATAGTTCAGTTTCGAGAAACCAAAACTCATCCTTCGCGGTCACAAAAAAGCGTAAAATGCTTGAAATTCGTTTATCTGACTGATCGATCAGCCAGTGGGAACAGACTTTCCTGAAAAGAAATACTTTCAGAATAAAGAATATTCCCTTGTAGATGTATCGTTCTGGAAGCTGTAGCAGTTGTATCATCTCTGAGGAATCTGCAGATAATTCTCTCGGAATGATGAGCAGTTTCGATACGACAGTTATATTTAGATTTCTTTGCCCGTTTTACCCACATTCACATTTTGTTCAAAATACCTGAAATTAATTTGTATTCTCGTAAGCATTTTTTAAAAATATCATTAATATAAAAGACATCTCTTTGATAAACCCAGCTACTCCGATGGTCCAACTACTCAAGTGTGACACCAAGCCGAGATGAAATTACAAGAATCAAAATTATCTATATAGAAAGATTTATTAATGACTGAGAACAAAGATAGCAGCTATCCACTCTCGGGTAATTCACCAAAGCTGGTTAGCTCAACCCCCAAACAGCCTTCCATCATTATCCATAACCATATGAAAGGTAAAAGTTTTTGGGTGAAGTTTCTCATCTTCGCATTAGTCCTCTCCGTTATTTTCAACTTCAGCCTGGTGGCACAGTACGAAGAATATTTTGCAAATGATTCTGGCCCAATCGAAAAATATCATAGTGGCGACAAAGAATCTAAAAATAAGATTGCTATTATTTCTGTGAACGGAACAATCATGCCTCCCTATACGGAACGCATTATTAAATCTATCAAACAAGCAGGAAAGGATAGCAAAGTCAAAGGCGTAGTCCTTTCGATTGACAGCCCGGGGGGAATGGTTGCTGACAGTCACCAGATTTATCATGAGCTTGAATTACTCAAAGAAAAGAAACCAATTTACGTTGTTATGAAAAGGATAGCAGCATCGGGTGGTTTGTATGTTGCAATGGGTGCAGGCCCCGAAGCAAAAATATTTGCTGAACCAACCTGCTGGACAGGTTCCATTGGTGTCATTATTCCTCGTTTTGATTTCAGTGGTCTGGCTGAAAAATATGGCGTTGCATCTGACCCTTTGAAAACTGGTGAATTCAAAGACGCATTAAATCCTTTCCGAAAAATGGAAGATAATGAACGTAAACTATGGGAAGAAATCATTGATGATTCATTTCAAAGATTTATCAACCTGATTGCAGATAATCGTTCTGATCTGGATTACGAAGCGGTCAAAAAACTGGCAACAGGGCAGGTTTATACTGCAACACAGGCAAAAGAAAATCATCTGATTGATGAAATCGGGTATGAAGTTGATGTCATCGCTTCGTTAAAACAATCCCTGAATCTGGAGAAAGCCAGGGTCATCTCGTATGAGCATCTTCCATCATTTATGGAGATTCTCGGCTCTTCAGAAGCATCAAAAATGCAAAGCCAATGGAAATCCCTGATGGAGGCAACAGTTCCTCAGGCGATGTATTATTTTTCCTGGCTGCCAGTGGTTCCGGGAAGTGTAGCGTTTTAAACGAACTTGGTAATTGTTTAGTCTTCATCAATATTGAGAAGTTTTTCGAGCTTGATTCGTAATTCAGCCCGTGCGCGATGGATTCGGCTACGAACGGTTCCAACCGGACAACCTACAATTTCGGATATCTCCTCATACTTTAACCCATCCATTTCCTTAAGGACCAGAACATCCCGAAATTCATCCGGCAAACTATTAAGTGCCTCTTGAACCAGTTTTTGTTTTTCAGCCTGCTCCATCCTGTACTCCGGTGAAGATTCCGGGTGATCATCGACAGGTTCCACACCTGAGTTTTCCCTGATTGATTCCAATGAACTGGTTGGTCTTTTCTTTTTTCTTTTCTGGCTGATAGCAGTATTAAATGCAATTCGGTAAAGCCAGGAATAAAAGGCAGAATGACCTTTAAATGTATTTAACTTCTGATAAGCAAGGACAAATGCTTCCTGAGCAATTTCTGCAGAATCATGAGTGGAACCGGTAATACGATAAAGCGATCGGCAAAGCCTGTCCTGGTATTTTTCAACCAGTTGGCTAAATGCTTCGATCTCGCCATTCAGGCAAGACTGTATCAACTTTTGATCGTTACTGTCCACAGCAGCGCTTCAATCAGTTGTT
>JAJRVU010000454.1 GCA_024277145.1 Planctomycetota bacterium | reverse complement strand
TTTATGTGTAGCGGGTTAGAGTCTTTAAATAAAGTCTCCACACTATCCAGCGACGCTACAGTTATGTGCAACCTGCACTAAACGATTAAATATCCGGGGATGATGGGCTGCTTTGTAACGAAAACCCGCGACTTTGCACCCATTTGAGCCCCCGACAATAGCAAACTGAGCAGTTTTGAGCTACCGTTCCAAGCCTTTGATTCAGGAATTGTCTACAGAATTCCCGTTCATACTCGGTTCTGCCAATCTATTTCTGCGAAAAAATGCCCAGTGGAAACAATGACTATACATTTGTGACTATGAGTTGTCGAGGCAGATGACATTCCCTGATTAGAAATCTAGCGGGAATGGGGCACAAATCGACCCACCGGATATCCTTTTTCATACGAGATCTCATAGGTTCCATTCGCCGTTGGATATTTGATGATCTCTTTTCGTTCGAAATCAGTAGAACCATTTAACTTTCGGGAATTTTTTCCGTCCGGAAGGAGGTATTGGTCAGCCACTTTAAACAGGATTGTAGTTCGGTCCCCCAAAGAATGTCCTGAGTTTTTAAAAACAGTTCCCCCGGAATTCTTTTCATCAATGAAATGAGATTCTACATTCAATCCAGCTGATCGAAAATTCTTAACCATCTCTTCCGCATCCTGAAACAGGCATGCAATATCTGTTTTTCCATGCACAACAATCAAATGATTTTGATTTCCAATTTGTTTCATTACTTGAAGATGTATGGGATCACCCACAAAGTGTAACTGTTTACGGTCCGGTGAAAGGTAATTCGGATTGTTAGAATCCGGGCTGTATCGGGCATTGAGCATACTTCCCCCGGGCAAGTCGAAGGCTATGTCATCCGTCAGTTTGGCCATCCCGGAAATATCAATTGAGCATGCGAATGTTCGAGGAGCAAGCTTGTTCGTCATCAGGGTTATGTTTCCACCCCCGGAACCTCCGGTACAATAAATTCGATCTGACGCAAAAGCGATTTCTTTAACTTTGAGTTCGTTATAAACGAAGTAAAGAGAACGGAGAGCATCCAGAGATTGAAGATATCCAAAATCATATGGAAGCATTTTCTCCCGCTGTTTGCCACTTTGCAGATAATCAACACAAATGACGATGACATGATATCGATCTGCAAGCTCTTGTGGGTTTGCAGTCCCTGAATGATATGTTCCTCCCCAATTATGCAAATTCAGCATCAATCCTGTTTGGGAATTCACATTTTTAAGTTCTTTTCCCGGATAATGAAGATAAACCTTCACCGTACGCGAACCGGGCTTGAGAGGCCACTCTTGCGCAGGAATTAACAGGTGATGATTCTTTTCAGGGAGTTCCGGGAATTCATCAGCGAACAAATTCTGAGAAATCGACGAGGGTATAAGCAGAATGGCTGACCAAAGCAGTAAGTATCTCAACAGTTCACTTCCTGTAATGAAGAATAAAGACAAATCATAATTAAAGATGATCTGATTTTATCACAGGAGTGTGACCGAATTAAAGCCTGTTCGGTCAAAAGAGTCTGCACAAAGATGTAAAACGTAGCGTCTTCAGCAAATTGTTTTGCGGTTTATTTCACACTTTATTTTACGTTTTATTTCACGGTGAAGTTCAGGGAATAAGTTGCCATCTTGTTACCGAGTTTGTCTTCAACGGTCAGTTTTATGGTATGTGGTCCGATGGAAAGGTCTTCAGGAATGGTTAGCTGATAACTCAGGAAATAATCTTTTCTGATATTATTTGATTCATCAGGAGTTGCAGGAAAAGTAATTTTTGGTGCTGCAAGTCCTTCTTTGTTGCCTGCACGGTAAATCTCAATTTTGGAATGCAATTCCGAACGATATTTGTTATCGGTGAACTGGTATTCAAGATTATTCACTTCAACATAAACGAGAACAGTTTGCCCACGTTTGAATTCATCACGGTCATATTTTTCATAATTGCCGAAGTTCTCAATATCGTGACAGAAATTCACATTTTTCAATTCGAGATTGGCAAATCCCTGCAGTCGCTGAATTGCAGTTCTTAATTGTGTGATAGTTTGAGTGGCCCGATTTGATTTGTCAGGCATGTTTTCGATATCAAAGTAATTGGCCAATCCCCACATCACCTGCGTCCAGAATGCCTGGTCCTGCTGATTAATTCCTGGAATGACTGCCAATGCACGATTTTGCTGTCCTGACATCAGGTATAGAAGCCTGAGGTAGACTTGCCTTTCAATGTAATAGCTTTCTTCCTGTTCATTTTGCCCGACTCGAATTTGTGACACTTCCGCTTCTGCTTGAGAAATCAGGTTTTGGAGAGCATCTCCCCACTGGGAATTCTGGGGCAGTCCTGCACGAGTCCGATACTCGGGAACAGAATACTGGCTAGGCATGAGTGGAGCTTGTCCGTTCTGTGCAGCCGGTTGGGTTTTATTATTGTTTGGAAATTGCGGAGGAACCTGGGATTGTGGAACAGAACTTGAAACAGATGCCTGTTGCTGATTCTGTGGTGCAGGAAATGGTCCGCGGTTATTCTGCTGTTGGTTGACTCCATTATAGGGTTGTTGATTCAAGCCATTTTGTTGAGTCATATTAGAGTTTGGGATATTTCCCGGACCGGCTGGGAGAGAACCATTCGGTCGATAAACCTGATTATTCACAGGTTGATTCATTTGGTTGACATTTTGATTGTTCAACTGGGAATTATAATTTCCCTGGGGTGGAACATTTCCAAAAGCTCGTGAAGGATGAGCAGGTTGGATTTGGTTATATTGGTTACCTGTTGTATTACTGGCATGAATATTCTGGTTTGGGTATTGGTTATTCTGCTGGTTATTGTATTGATTTTGAACCGGTGCGTTATTCGTTCTGTTATTCCAGGGAGAAGCTGCCCCGAGTCCGTTAGTTTGCTGACCGGGATTAAAAACAGGTTGAGGGTTCTGTTGAGGAACCTGCGGATCGCCAGGCAAAGAAGCCGATTGAGGATTTTTGTTTTTCATCTGATGGCTGGGAGACTGCTCTTCAGCCTGCCTCGTCATTTGCCAGATATTAATGACCGCTTTAACAACCTGAGAATCAAGAGCTTTTAATTCGTTGTAAACTTTCTCTCTCTCTTCAGGAGGATGTTTCTTTAATTCTTCTTCAATCAACAATAACGTTTTGGCATCGTGTTTAACAATTTTGAGTTTATCATCAGAGTCTGTTTTTTTATCGTCCGATTTTTCGGAAGCGGTTTCAGAGGATGCCTGAACTATTTTTGTTTCTTCTTTTGAATTTTCTTTAGGTTTTGTCTCTTTATCATCTTTTTTAGCGACCGCTTTTTCTTCCTCTTTGGAATCCGTTTTTTTTGCAAAAGGATTTCGGAGTTTCTTTTTAGTTTTCTCTGAATCTTCTGTCACTTTACGGTTTTTGTACCAGGAAACCGGACTGCCCACGTTAAGCGCGCAACCAGTTGTGAAACAAAGACTCAATATGATTCCTTGAAAAAGGACGGGAAAACGTCCCATGGCCAAATCCTTGTGGAAAAGAAGATTGAAATTGATTTGATGTTTTAGGATGGCATTCCATCAGACTGAAGAAAACGAGTCTTATGAAATGACAAGAGGTGGGTATCACAGAAAAAAAAGCGAAAAGATAAACTGTTTTTACGCCGGTTTTTTAAAGTTGGCGGGAATTTAGTGTAAATTCATTATTACCGCAAGGGTTTATTTTTCCGGAAAGGGTCAATCGGCTGGTGATTCGAGTGAAATTAATCAGGAAAAGACTTGGAGTCTGATGGAATATCTTAACAAAATTAATGAAACCTTATTTCTTCATAACCTTTTTTTTCTTAGTATGTTATGTGTGAAACGCACTTTTTTAGAATCATTTCAGGCTGATTACCATACAATAAAATCAGGTCGTTATGATCACCTATTACCGTTGTCTTTGTATAAATTACATTCTTGAATTAAGGTCAACTTCAGTTCTATGCCC
>JAJRVU010000453.1 GCA_024277145.1 Planctomycetota bacterium | reverse complement strand
GTGGCGGACACGGCTTCGGTGGCGGACACGGATTCGGTGGCGGACACGGGGGATACTGGGGCTTTTAAGCGAAGATAATATGAAATCAAGGGTACTAAAACATTTATGTACTAAAGAGTACTTCCTTATGATTTATTAATCTTTGCAACTGAAAGAATCGGTCAATGAGATGTCAATTAAAATTCTGGGACTCAACAAAAGGGAGAATACTCCTTGATGATGGGTCCCGGTTTTTTTTTGGAATAATGATGATTTACACTCTAAACAAGCCAATGCAATATTTACAAAAAACACGAAAATGAGCTATGGTTTGCAGATATTACAAATCCTTGCATCAAAAGTAACTGAATGAAAAGAGTCCATTCTATTATTTAACAATGATGTAAGTCGTTCTGTATGCTAACCATAGAATTGCTTTCCTGATCATTATCAATTTCAAGAGTTAAGCATTCGCTGTTTTGGAATCAGGTTTGCTGTAAAAGAAACTCTCTTCAGAACAACATCATTTTCTGAGTTCAATTAAAAACAATATTGAGAAAGAACCAAAGAGCATGGAAGCTCGACTGATTCATCTAAGTATCGCGGTCTCGATCATTTTTTCGATGGGTGCTACCGTCCGAACCCCCAATTTTGTGGTCACTGCTCCGACTAAGGAAATTGCCACCCAAGCAGGTCAAACAGCGGAACGTTATCGGTCCCTGCTTGCCATAGCCTGGCTGGACAAGGAACTCCCCAATTGGAATAAACCATGCAAACTCAAAGTGAAAATTGGGCAGATCGGTGCAGGAGGAGCAACAACATTCCAGTTTCATAAAGGGCATGTCTATGGTTGGAATATGACTGTCCAGGGAACATTGGAAAGAGTTCTGGACTCCGTGATCCCCCATGAAGTCAGCCACACAATTTTTGCCAGCTATTTCAGAAGACCGTTGCCACGCTGGGCAGATGAAGGGGCAGCAACTTTAATTGAACATGAATCAGAAAAAAGTAAACAACGACATATTCTTAAGCAGGTTTTTAACACTTCGCGACGCATCCCATTGAACACTCTTCTCAAAATGAAAGAATATCCAAAAAATCGTCAGGATGTTTACACTCTCTATGCTGAGGGCTATTCCCTGTCAAATTTTCTGGTTCAAGCCAGGGGTAAAAAGAGATTTCTTCTGTTTCTTGAAACAGCCCACCACAAGGGTTGGACGTTTTCATTAAATAAGCATTACAATCTCAGTAATATTAATATACTTGAAAAGAGATGGAACGACTGGATTATCGCAGGGAGCCCTGACCTTTATCCTGATAAAAACATTCAACTTGCTGATGCATCTGGCAGCCAGAATAACAGATCAAGGCGAATCAAACTTTCCCGAAAAAGGAATGTCACTGTTCGTTCACAAAACCCTGATAAAAAGACTCGTCACAAAAGCAGGCAATCGAAAAATAGTCGTTCTTCCGAAACAAGAAGCCTGACAGCCCCCACACCGTTAAATCGATTGAAAAGAAGTGCCAAGGACAAATATTCTTATACTCTTGCAAACCAGAAACGCTGGGAATTAAAAAACAGATCAAATAGTAATTCCGTACGCTCCAATGAACGTATTAAGCTTCCTATTAAAAGAACCATCCCAACAGATGACAGAAGTTTCAGGAGTTCCTCTAAAATTGAAAAATACGATAATGGAAATTTTAATAGCGAAAAAAAGGGCAGAAAAAATACGAGCAGAGAACTCCCATTAATGCAACTGGATGATACTTTTAACAAAGAAACCGATGCAGGAGTGATAAACTTTTCGTCAAATCGTGATCCCGAATGGACTGATTTCCCGCGACGTCGTAATGGGCACGGTGCTTCATAACTCGGAAAAATATTTTACAGACAATTCTTCTCCTCGAAGGATCTAAAAAACCGAGTCCCCCCCGCAAAGCGAAAAGTTGATCTCTTCCTAAGACGAGTCGTTTGCTCCAGCGACTCGTCCTTTTTTCTTTAACCTTCTCGACACTCCCTGATGAGGATGATGAATCCAACGCTTGGCAACAATTAAACGATGAAGGTGAGACTTCTTGTGCCTTCGACACCCAACCAACAAGTTGGTTGGGTCACCTCTTGTTTTTTTCGTGGTCAATAATTATTTATTCGCGATCTTTCTTTATCACGTCAGGCACAGCTTGACCAATGACTCTGTCGAGCACTACACATTTGTGTCCAACTGTGGTTCAAAAAAACAGATAATCTCCGTGTTCTCTTGAACAACTTTCAAATAATGTCTGATTTTGATATTAAACCAGACATATCCTGAGTAAAATAAAGTAACTGTTTTTTATAGAGCATAGAGACTTTATTTCGAGAGAACCTCAATGGATTATTCCCTGATTGCTTTTATTCTTTTAATCATCGGGCTATCACTCGTCTTTGTGGAGATATTCATTCCCTCCGGCGGAATGCTGATGTTCCTCTCCCTTTGCTGCATTGGTGGTTCGATCTGGGCAGGGTATGCGGAATGGTATGAAACCAGACCCCAATTGTTCTGGACGTTTACAGGTTCTTCATTAGTTTTAATGCCAATTGTTGCAGGGGTTGCTATTTATTATCTCCCCAGGACAGCTATTGGAAAAAGGATTCTTCTCCAGGCTCCCAAACTGGAAGACGTAACTCCATTTTCAGAACAACAGGAACACCTGAAAAGCCTGATAGGCACAGAAGGAGTGACTGCATCGTTATTAAAACCGAGCGGGATGGCTTTAATTAATGGCGAAAGACTGGACTGTCAATCTGAAGTAGGAATTCTTTCCCCGGAGACTCCGATTGTCGTGATTGATGTCAAAGAGATGAGATTGATTGTTCGCCAAATTGATGAATTATCCGAAGCGAATTCTGAACAGGAAGTCAAAAAAAAGCGGGATGAGTATGATTTTGAAGTCCCTGAGAATGAAGAAGCGTGAGATATATAACGATTTTCTGAGAAAAAAGAGATTAATATGTTGCATCATTCTCGTGAAATCAGAAAATGGATCTGTAGCAATCCTAAAAGAACTTGTTTATGAAATAGGAAATATAAGAAAAGGAAATTTCTCCAATGAGAGAATTCGTACTTGCCCAGATCAACAATAATAATGACAGCAGCACCTGGTATGTCATCATTGCGGTATGCATCATACTTTTCTGTATTTTCATGCTGGCACTTCTTGCCCGATATATTTCACTTTATATTCAATGTGTTGTGACACGTGCAGGGATCGGTTTTCCGAACCTGATCTTAATGTCCATCAGGAAAGTCAACCCTGCAGTTATTGTGCGTGCCAGGATCATGGCCAGGCAGGCAGGGTTGTTAAAAGTATATCCGATTACCACAAAGGCTCTTGAAGCCCATTATCTTGCGGGGGGAAATGTTGATAATGTGATTCGGTCTCTCATCGCAGCCCATCGCGCTGACATTGATCTCGATTGGCAAACCGCTCAGGCAATTGATCTTGCTGGACGAAATATTCTGGAAGCTGTCAAAACAAGTGTTTACCCCAAAGTGATTGATTGTCCGGATCCATCCCGAAGTTCAGGTCCTTTGGATGCCATTGCAGGAGATGGTATTCAGTTAAAAGC
>JAJRVU010000027.1 GCA_024277145.1 Planctomycetota bacterium | reverse complement strand
TGGGTTTATTTTCAGCTTGCAGAAATTTCTCAGAAAAAAAAACAATTTCATCCGAGAGATAAATTCCTCGTACTGACTGCTGTGGAAGCATGCAAGGCTGGGTATCTCGAAATTGCAAATCATTGTCACAAGATCATTATTGATCATAATCAAAATCATCTTCTCAGAACTTTTCAAAATTTTGCAGATGCAATGCGGGACGATGATTTTCTTAAATTTGCCAAAAGCCTTGAGAAAACTTTTTGCAACCGGGAACGAGCTGAGCATTTACTCTTCCAGGCAGCAGAACATACCAACACTGTTCAATCCGAAAACCGATATGATCAACCAAAGGAATCGGACCTTGCAACGATGATTCTCAAGAAAATGGATCAGAAATATTGGCTGAGTGAATGAATCTTAATCGGTATTTTGTTATTGGGATTCCAATTCCAAAAAAACCTGCACCATATTGAAACAGTGCAGGGGGTTGAAAAAGTTGAATTATTAAAAACGGTTATGAATCGAGGAATGCAAGGTACTTTTCAGGATTCTTTTTCACCGATTTGACGCACCCCTGACAACAAACAAATATTGATCGTCCTGAAATATTTACTTTTATAGGTTTTCCCATTGAACCTAAAGGTTCTTCTGTAACAGGACAGACTTTCTGTTCTATTGCAGCAAATCGATCTTCTTTGGGTAAGAGGGAAAGCCCATCTTCCTCTTCCACTCCTGTGTTATCAGGAATGGTAAGAACGTTCTTGTCACGGTTATTACCAGGAATGGTAAGAAAGTCATCGCGAGGGTTGGGAACCGGAGCAACATTTCTGGGAAATGATCTGCGTGGAGCTTTCTTCGGGCGATTTCTGGTTGGTTTTCTGATTTGTTTTGCATAGGCAATTAACATATTGATCATATCTCGGTTAGCCGTTCCAACTCGGTTCTCCCCTTTGCTGAAAGAAAAATATCGATCAATTCGTTTTAAAGGAGAGGCGATCGTTTTTGCAATTTTATATAACTCTTTTGCAGAGACCCCGTTTTCTTCTGCAGTACTTAAAATTTGTGAATACTTTATAATTTTGTTAACGTCGGTATGTAGATCTTCGGGATATCTTTTTTGCTGGCTTGACTTGCGAAGTTCTTTTAACAACTGTTGAGCTGATTGTTCAATTTGAAATGCAGAAATATTCTGTGCAGGCTGCATCGAGAAGTTATTCTGGTAGGAAACGGGTTGACGACGATTGTTTGATTGACTGTGACTTTGGCAATCTGTGCATCCTGCAGGATGATTTTTGTTGCTGTTCGTCTGATCGTAGTTTTGACGTGTTTGATATCGAGTCTCCGGGGAGTAATTAGAATTCCTGTATTGGTATCGGTTTTGTCTGGTTGAACTCCCGTAGCTTTAGCCCCTATTTTTTTTATGACTCTGGTTTCCATGATCATGACCAGAATGATCGTCTCCCGCATGGCTATGACCTGAATGATCATGATCTGCATGATTAGGGGTATCGCGAGCAAAAAGAATGGATGCAGGCGCTGTAAGGCAAAAAATTAAAGTGTAGAAACAGTATTGCTTGATATGATGCATTCGATAATTCCTTATGATAAATTATTCCGGTATTACCGGCCAATTTGAGTCAACAGCTGCAACGTCTTATTAAGCAAACTGAAACAGGGATCGCAACGGTGGATAAAAATGATAGCTTGTGTTGGGGTAAACTTATAAATTAAGGTTGGCGTTATAGTTCTTACGCATTCCCCTTTTTTTCATGACAGGGCATTACCTTGATAAGGCACTACCACGTTTGTGTCTGATTTTATCCTCAAGAATATTAAGCAATGCTTATGCCAATATCAGTAAATAAGTCAGGCATTGTAAATTTGGTGGAATGTTAGCGAAATGAACTGTTTTAAAATGCGAATTGGGAAATTCAAAATAATAAAACCGGCTCATATTGATCACAAATAAATCGAATTGAGAACAAGGTTGAAGTACTGTATTAACATTCCATTTGCAATTTGTGTGTTACTGTAATTCTTCTTTATTGTTGGGATGAATAAATTACAATTTCATAGGTGGCAAGGTAAGAACATTTTGCAATTACTTTTTTAAGTCAAGAAATTTATTGAGCCTCAATAAAACAGTCGGCTGCCTCGAAATGAAAACGAAGCTCAAATAGTATGCTGCAATACATATTGAAAGAGCATTGGTTGGCTATAATTTCTATAGCTTTATATTGATTCCCTTTTTATTTTATGATCAGAACTTCCAGATACGTGACGGTATTTGTTTGAGAAACATATTGGAGCATTCATGGTAACACCGAAAAAAGACAAGCGGACCACTGCAGAATGGCTCTTCCTTCTCTTGTTCTATCCCGCGGTGTTAATGTTTTATGTGATTTATAAATATCCACATTGGGTTCTTCCTGAAGGGGCAGACCTGAAAACATTCCATCTTGTCGGGAAAAGTCCGGGGTTCTGGTATTCCACATTATACACATTGATTGTTTGCGGAATTGCGTTATGGGTTCTTATTGCAAATAAGAATCGCTACCAGAGAAGTAAAAAGAAGAACCCACTTTCAAAATACCAGCGGGCAAAATTCACATCGATCTTGTTTGTCCAGTTAATAGGATTTTATTTTGTTCCATATATTCTACCTGCATTGAATCAGGATGGCGGTTTTTTCAATGATCCCGGTAAACTAGGTGCCAAGTCAGCCCATGTTTATGTCTATCCCGCATTTCAGAGCTGGGGAGTGGGAATCTATTTGTTCATTGTGATTCCTGTTGCAGTCTGGTTTTTTGGAAAACGTTATTGCAGTTGGTTTTGCTCCTGTGGGAATCTTTCTGAAACAATCGGAGTCCTTCCCTGGGGAAGTAAATGGGTCAGGTTACATACACCTCGCGGTAAAACGGCTCAAAAACTTGAAGTAATGCAAATATATGTCCTTTGCTTTTCAGTCATTTTTGGGTTGCTTCTGTTTTTCGATGGGATTGCTCTATTCTCATCAAAGAATCTGATTTCAGTTGTGCAATCCACACAGGATCTGATCATTGATTTTTTCTTCGGTGCGATAGTTGGAATTGGTGCTTATCCAATATTGGGAACCCGGATTTGGTGTCGTTATGGTTGCCCATTGGCACAAGGAATGAAGTTGTTCGGGAAATTTTCGAAAAGCAGATTTGCGGTGCAGCCGAATCAGAATTGTAAAGGGTTAGGATTATGTACGCAGGCATGCCCAATGGGAATTGATGTCGCCAGTTATGCGCACATTGAAAAGAAGCCGATTGAAGTGAAGTTCGGACTTTCTGAAACTCCATGCATTGGCTGTGGAGGCTGCATTGATGTCTGCCCGGTTGACGCTTTACAGTTTGTCCCGATCAAGGGAAATCAACTCGCTATTATCAGCAGCGAAGCAGAGAGCCAGTCCTTCACTGATTTAGAATCGACCTAGCTATAAATTAAACGAAAAACGCTCCTGTTCAGGCATTCTATAATACAGAAGTTATGGCTGAATGCCTGAACTGAGAAGTTGATATTTATTTTTTCTTAGCTGAAATAATCTTTGAAATTCTTTTCATTTCACTATCAGAAAGTTTGATTTCAGAGGAATCCAACAGAGCAGCAACAGCATCTTCAGTGGAATTATCAAAAAAGGTATTTACCAAATTCTTGATGGCTGATTTGGAAGCATTTGTTCTCGACTGGGTTGGGGAATAAATATATTTTGCTCCCTGTTTTTTATGTTTGATATATCCTTTTTCTTCCATCAATCGCATTAAAGCTCTGATAGCAGAATAGCTTGGGGGATCAATCATCTGGTCAATGACATCATGAACGCTTGCTGTTTCCAACCGGTAGACAATGTCAATAATTTGACGTTCACGTCGAGTTAACTTGTAGGCTTTGAATTTAGCCATGAGGGCTCCTTAATTTGTTTTAATCAGTAATCAATCCTAAAACTCCTCGATGCGCGACCAGAAGCTTTATATTAGAGTGAGTTTCATTTACATGTAGCGAGTTAGAGTCTCAAAATAAAGTCTCCATGCCATACAGCGACACCGTAGTAAAGTGCAACCTGCACTATTGAATATACATGTTTACAAAATTATTTTAATGGGTAGAACCGAGTTTTTAAACATTTTTATCAGATTGAATTCTATTAGTAAAACCAAACTTTATTTTGTGCGCGTTACCGGGCTTGAAATGAATACTGTAAACCATTGTTCTAATAATGGTTAGCAAGCAATTCTTATCCAGCTTACCCTATACGTCATTGCTGTACAGTGTTGTTTACAGTAGTTGTGGGTCAAATGCGAATATACCCGCACATAAAGCTGTCGATTTAATTAGAGTTTTCTTCTACTTGTCCAAGTATCGGTATATGTTAATTATCCCAGATTAAATTGCATCCTATCAAGCATGCCCTTTGAAAACCGACACCAGAAATTGATACAGGATATTTAGAACTCGAAAGAGCACCAGTTTCAATTTATGGCGAAACAGCTTTGACCTTAGTCGGATCACTAAGTTCTTTAAACAGCGAGAAGTCCGGTTCTTTCCCACCTTCTCGACGTGTGAAATAATTGAACATCATCAGTCCGTCAACACCTTCGTTATAAAGTTGTCCAGCAATGCGGTAGTAAGTTTCGTTTTTCTTCTCAACTTCAATTGATGCATAGATCGGCAAGTGATCGGGCATCAGTTTTCGATATTCTTTTATGGGTAATGGGAAGTCATTTCGCAGGTAGTGGGAGACTTCAATAAAATCGATCAGATCTTCTTTCGCCCATGTCACCGGGTCGAGGCCAATGGAAATATTCTGTCTTGGACGGGCCATCACACGTGCAGAAAGTAATAAAGGTCGCCCTCGTTTTTTTCCAACTTCTCTGGTCATCGCACGAACTTCTCGCATCCAGGCAGTCATCGTTTCTACATGTTCCGGTCCCTCTTCCTGAGGAAAATAAATTGGGAAGCGTTGGAAATCAAGATCCAATCCATCAATGGGATATCGTTCGCAACATTCTCGAAGTTCAGCAAGCTTCATCGCACGGACTTCAGGAATTGCAAAGTTGAGCGCGCCAGGAAACCAGGAAGCGACAATCGGATGAACAGGGCGGTCTTTCCGGCCACCAATGATCTCCGCAAACGTCGGGTTGATTTTGTCTCCAATCTTTCCAACCCGCCATTCTGGATGTTCCCGCCAGAATTTGGACACGATCAGGCTTTCAGGATTTTGCACATCGTGAATTTCATTTGGCCTGAATGAGATAAATATTTCCAGCTTTTTTTCTCGTGCTCGTTCAATCATGATTCCAAACGGATCAAGACCTTTGTTGTATATCCCGTAGTAGTTTGTGAATGCACGTTCTTTGGAAACTTTTTTTGTTTTACCAATCTCCTTGTACTCAGCTAATTGTTTCTTGCTGAGTTGCGAGCCAATCATCTCAGTCACCTCGCTTGGATACGACATCAGCATCCCCCAGTTTGGAGAAGCAAAAAATGTCGTCACCCCTGTACCAACAACTTCATCTACATATCCTTGCAGGTCCTCCACACTCATTGGCGGTTTTTTGTAATGATACATGTGGTTCGCGTCAGAGTTGTAGATAAACCGTTTTGCACGCGGCTTTTCTGCTGCAGTCAGATTTAACCCTGAAACAGATACGATAATTAAACAGCAAACGATGACCCGAAGATGGTTAGAAAGCGTTGCACGATCTGTTAAACGGACGAATCTGTTAATAACATTATTTTTCATTTATAATTCCGATTGATTAATAATAGAAGTCATTAATAACTGAGGTAGCTTGCCGGCCTGAATGTGATGACATTTCAAGATCCGATAACCACACCTGTCAATCTTACCTGCTGTGTTTGGATTAATCTATAATAGAGATGTATATATTGATATTCCATTCAGATTTCATTGGTACTAAAATCATTTACCGGGATAGCAAATGTTTATTATTTTCACGCAACCACTTGGACGAAGCATGGAGTGGTATCAATGAGCCAGCAAATCTCAAAATGGCCTACTAATAATTTCGTGCGATCTCGTAATAAAATACAGGCTTCTTTCTTTCTCGTTTTACTATCTATAGCCGGTTGTCATACGCTAACAAGTTCTCCTGATCCAAAGATTATAAGCAAGTTTTCAGGCGTGGATTCTTTGATTATCAAGACTGAAACAAAGCAGATCAAGATTGATGACCCTGCAGTGATTCAAAGACTTAAAACAATTTATGAGCAAGCAAAATGGAAAACATTCAGGGACACTATGTCTGTTGATACTATTTCAATAAAATGTATGAATAAGGGGGAAGAATCATTCAGGTTTCTCTTTACTCGCCATTCATTACTCGAAAGGAAATCTGAAAAATACGGCTATCGAAAATCTGTTCTTGACGAGGAAAGTTCAAAATGGTTACGAACAATAACTAAAACGGAGCCTTAATTGCTTTTGTTATTTATAGTATTTGCCTTTTTGACCTGATGTCCAAACATTATCAAAAAATAAAGGTGGGATATCAGTCATCATAATCCGGCATCTCGTCACATCCAGTTTTACCTACGTCGTCTATAAAACGAGCAACACATCCGTCGAAAGATCTCGCTTTGATTACAAACCCAAGCCGAAGGTGATTGATTAAAACTCGTCACAAAATCGGTAGTGCCTGTTTTTGTAGAGTATTCAAATTTATTCTTTGAGGAACCACGTAATGAACTGGAAAAACAATCTGCGAATTCTGAGCGTATTGACCATCGGCGTGGTCATCGGGACGGCAACAGGAACTTGGTATGGGAGATTGTCAGTTGCGTAGCGGCGAGGGCCAGATACGGCATATGTACCTCGTCATGTTGGCGTACAGTTTGCTCATGAGCCAACTTCGGCAGAACCGTTCGCAGGAATGGGCTTTTTGCAAGCTGACGACCATCGGCTAAGCGTGTCGAGCGATGCTGCGCGAAAGTCTGCGCACGACAATCCGTTGGTCCGTGGACCAGATCGTACAAAAATCGAAAGATTATGATCACGTTATCGCTCAATTGGCAATTTCCTGATTTTGCAAAACTTCAGTTGTAAGTTGAACAACAGCTCAAGTAATCATCTTAATCAATGAGTACCAGTGCATCATGCAACTCATTGACATCATCATTCTTTCGGGGAAGGGCTTTTGAAAGTTGCTGTCCCGCTTCTGAAATGGTTTCGCAAATACCCTCAGTATAGTTTTCTGCATGGAGATGAGTGGTTAATTGCTGGCAAATTTTGTCCAGAAACGATTGTCCAAGTTGAGGATGATCCAGGATTTCCTGATCTCCCAGGATAATTGCAATACGCTCAAACAGGGAAATATAAATGAGGAGTCCTGTAGCACTAGTTGTATGATGCACACGTTTGTCAAAAAAGACCTTGCTCGCTTGTGAGGTCACTTCTTCCATCATCTGTTTTCGAGGTGTGAATAATCGTCGCAGCCAGCCGAGCTGACTTCCAAGTACCACTCCTAACATAAACATGATGATCATGCTTACAACCAAAGTCAGGATCTCTGCACTCAAAGAAATTGTGTCCCAACTTCCAGCTTCCTGTGGATTTCGTGAAAACAGAATCCAGAGAAAGATTGTTGATAAACCTGCAAACCAAAACCCGATAATATCTTCTGGGCGATCATACCGACCAGAAGAAGATGCGACCACAGTTACAATCTCACATGAAGTATGAGATTCTGCGTCGACCACCGTTTGTTTGACACGCTTGCGTTGTTCATCGTTAAATAAATGAGAAGCCTTTAACATTATTCTTTCCTTACCAAGAACCCGAAGCACCGCCACCACCAGAGAAACCGCCGCCAAACGATCCCCCGCCAAAACCTCCGCCGCCACCTCGATTACTTAGTGCATGGTATAAAAGTGTACCAAGCAAAGTAAAAACAACCCCCCAGAAGACCCATGCCCATCCACTGCTCCCGCGTCGAATCAAAGAGACAACGGTAAAAACTGCCATCCCGATCAATCCTGCGATCAAAGCAAAATGCCACCATGGTCGTGGGGTTGATGGGAGTTCCAGTTTCCGAGCCATCTTATCCAATGCAACGACACCAGCTGAAATCCCTTTAGAGAAATCTCCATTCTTGAAATGAAAGATAATATGCTCATCCATAATTTTCTTACAAAGAGCATTTTCACTTCGTCCCCAGCCTGCACCTAGTTCAATACGTGCCTTGCGATCATTTTTGGAAACAAGAAGTAGAATTCCTGTATTCCAGTCATGTTTTCCCAGCTTTGCATGACCTATTTGCCACTGGTTGAACAACAATGTTGAAAAAGCTTCAATGCTCATTTTCATTTCAGCGTGTTCAGTCATGGAGTTAATCGTGACAACAATAATTGGTGTTGCCTTATCCGTTAGGAGCGTATCACATAATTTCTTGATTTCGGTTTCATCTTCATCATCAACCATGTTGGCCACATCACGAATAAATTCACGATCTCCAAGAGGATCAAGCGAGATTTCCATTCCCTCTGCAGAGAGATTCGATACCATCACAAACAGGACCAGACCAATGCTCACCAGGAGAGTTTTTAAATTCAATTCAGAGATTCGATTCTTCAAGAGTATTTCCTTCTGTAATGCAGGGATTAACCAATCTCAAGAATAATACTGATTTCAGGCCATTGCAAGTAAATGTTCAAAGAATCTGTTCCTCATGCAAACAGTTCCTCATGCAAACAACTGTATCAATCAGGCTCGTGTATTCATGCGTCATTGGCTCAAATCTCATTCCCTCATATTTTCCCCTGAAGTCTTCCCTGGGAACACCACGTTTCAAAGCAGTGGAGATCGTGACAGCCCACGCTTGCATCAGACCATTGACGGTTGCTCCTACCGGTGAAGGTTCTGGCCTTGTTGACAGTTATAGAATTGATGGTTTCGCTACATGGGGAGTTGGTTGTAAACAAACAGACTCACCGTGTCAGCTACACTGTACCAGCAACAGAAACCAGTGTTTTGATGACAGGTTTGGTCACGGGAAGATTATATACCTTGTCAATTACAGCTTTAGATGCTTCTGGCAATCTTGGTCTTGCCAACAGGGATGGTTCATTCAGATCAACACCGGCACTCCCACAGGTAAGTTGGGCGGTTAATGGATACACCGGAGGCTCCAGCGTTCCGGGTGCAGTCGTTGCCGAACAACCTTTACAGATTGTGCTGACAGATGCGAGGCCTGACCCAAGTACAATAACACTTGTCAGCGGACCTGCTAGCCTGACTTTTGATCCTCTGACGAACACAGCATTCTGGACCCCGACTGCTGCATATGTCAAAACCTATCGCATTACCGTAAGCATCGTAATTATAACCTTCAACAATCGCTGCGTTCACGTTGGAAACAAACCGGGTTGAACCGTGGCCGTCATAAAGAAGGACAAGGGCAACACCAGCTATTAACGAACCAGGGTCAAATTCTGCTTGAGAAATGACATCATGCCCTACGAGGTAGTGACATGCTTTCTGAACGACCTGAGTAGCCGTGTCCTGCATGATCTCTTCTACGACTTGAGAGTGGCCGGTGAAGTTATCGTTGTCGTTCAGGTAAGTTGTTGTTGTGGATGAATCAACCGTT
>JAJRVU010000452.1 GCA_024277145.1 Planctomycetota bacterium | reverse complement strand
CCTTTTAACAGTTGTTGACGGTACAATTCGGTCTCTTGATCCGCTTCAGCTGCAGAGATGAAAAACTCAGACTCAAAATTCTTTTCAATCAGGGCATCAACTGCGTCCCGTAATTGAGGCGATTCACGAAGCGATAAATAATCAATGTTAACCGTGTGAACATCAGGATCACCTGCAAACATTCCAAACGCTTCTCCTGTCTGCAGTTTACGAAGGTCTTTTCCCCATTGCAGCATCTGTTCCTCAAAACCTTCATAATTGATCGAATTGATTTCTTCAAATGTATCATGGATCGGGACATTGGATTGAGAGCGACCTGATGTTGTCCCTGAACTGTCTGTCTTGGACTGACCTTGCGATGAGGAAGAATTTCTTCCATCTCCTTTGGATTTTGTCGGTCGTCCTGTTCCTGGTGGAATCGATTCTCCTTGTGACTGGTTATAACCAGTCGCTTTCTGATCAGAATGAGCGGTTGATTGCGTATTGCTGCTCGATTCACTTTCGAGCCACTCTTTCCGGTACCCGGTAATCAACTGTTTTCTGCTTGTGAGAATATCTTTGACTTTTCGGCTATCATAAGTCAGTTTCGTCAACTCATCAGCAATGATGTCTGCGTCCTTTGCATTATTGGCAAACATCAGCCGACTTCTTGCCTGCCAGATCATCTGTGTCAGATCAACATCTTCCCGTTCCAATTGTGAGAACGATTGATGAGCCAGAATCAGTCTCAGTCCCATCTGTCTTACAGTCGGCAACGCATCCTCAATATCAACGCTCACATATTTCTGGAATTCATCCATGACCACATAAGTTGGGTCAACGGCCTGTTTCCCTTCGTTGGTTGAAAGCCTGTTGGCGGTCTCCACAATTTCATTAAGTGCGAGTGATCCGATGGTGTCCCCGATAAATCCCGGAATCTTTCCATATTTTCCAAGATTGAGAACAACAATTTTACGTTCCTTGATAAACCGTTCACAATCAAACAAACTTTTGGTGGAACCAAACATCCTTCGCAGATTCGTTGATTCAAAGAACGGATCAAGTCGATTTCGTGTTGATTCCAGGATACGAACTGCTTCACTGCCACGAGCATTGAGAATTTCGCTCCAATGGAAACGAATATCACCCGGAATCCGATTCAGGATAGCCTCATGCTCTGGAGTACCGGGATGAAGCAAAAACCTGCACATCGCTATCGGCATACCCATCATCGCAGCCGCGCAGAATGCCTTGTACGTCCATTGCAGCAGGCGTGGCTGCTGGGAAACATCCTGAGCCGACCAGGCACGCAAGACAATATCAACTGACCTCATTGTCTGGTAATAACGGTTTGCTTCGGATGTATGCGATAGGGGATTAAATGGCATGATGACATCTTCCCGTGCTGGTTCGATGTAGACGAGCCGATCTCGAACGTGCTGTGGACAGAGCCGTTCATTGGTCATCCAGCCCAACAGATCCCTGGATAAATTCCCCATTGGATCAATCAGAAAAAGAGAACACATTTCTGATTTTGTCTGTTTCAGGATCGGTCGCAGCAATGTTTGAATAGCAGTCGATTTTCCGGAACCAGTCGCTCCGATCAGATGAAAGTGGGTCCGAAACTGATCAGGATCAAGACAGATTTTTTGTTGGGTATGGACATCAGTTCCAAGAAAAATAGTTTTCATGATAGCATAAACTCCTGAATGACTCGATCTTCCTGCTCATTGAGAGAAGTGATATAAGATTCTTTGGTTGGTTTGTCAAAATCCAATGATTCAATCTCTTTCCTCTGATTCTCAAAGTAGGTTGAAATTTCAATGATACTGGAAAACTTCTGTTTGTTCCCACCAATCTGGTCCAGTGTGGAAGCAATCATCTCCTTGAGCAGTGCGCCTCGTTGTTCCACAATTTCGATAGGAAATCCATCCGAGAGATATTGTTCAAAGTATTCCACCAGCCGTTCCCGTGGGAACCGTTCCTGTAATTGATGGGCATGTTGGTCATATAACAACTGGCAATCCAATCGAATTTGTTCCCGCTGGTGTTGATCGCTGTTCCGTTTTTGCACAGCCTGTTGTTGTTGTTTCTCCTGCCGTTCCCGTTCAGGAGCATTCCGTTCCCATTTCTCCCTGTTCCGTTGTTGTCTCAATTGAGCTTCTTTTTTCTGTTGCTGTTCAACATTTTTTTGATGTCTGTTTTGTTTCAGTATTTTGAGATCGCTGATTCCTCGTCCGATCGTTTCTTGAAACAGGTAAAGAGGTAATGGCAGAAATGTCCAACAGAGCCCCAGAACCAATCCTGCAGTAAGTAGTGCGGAGATTGTGGTTGATGCAAACTCCATTGGATCAGAAATATTGCTGGTCAGAATTTCTGCTCCAATCAGAAAGAGAAAAAGTGCAGAAGCAATCTGTTTGCCCCATATTTCGGAATCTGGAAAAAGTTTCAGGCAATACTGTCCGATGTAAATCAATATTAATGCAGGGAATAACAAACTCAAAAAATCGGTTTGATCAAAAAAGAATTCCATCAATCTTTTCCTCAAAAACTGTATTAAAAAGAAGCAGAAAACGCTGCCGATTTCGGGATCAACCATCAACAGCATTTCCTGCTCATCAAGTTACTTTGAAACCATTTTCTGTCGGTCTTTCTTAAAGAGATATTTTCGATTAACAGACCAACCGACCAGGTTCTTCACATGGTCACTTGTGTAATAAACTTCCAGATCGCCTGTATCTGTCAGCTTGGTGTGAAAAACAACGATATAATCGATTTTCTCTGTTCCGGACCCTTTCCCCCTGTTTTGGCGGATTGTGGATAAACGTCCGAATCGACTATGGATGAGTGTTTCATCCCTTTTCTCTTCCACCGAATAAAACCCGGTCAGATGCTTGATCTTGAAATAAGGTCTTCCTGAGATATCTCTTCCTGCGACAGCAGAGAGGAAAGAGATGTTTTTTAACCCTGAGTGTTTCCCGAACTTTTTCATCTGGATTTTCATGAAATGATTTTGATTTTTGTAAACCCAGTCAGAAGATTCGATTTTCTCAGTTGTTGGGAATTGCCCAAAAGCTACAGCGATGATGATAGCGTACATGGTTTTCACCTTTCTAATTGACTGATAGTAGAAATCATTAATAGTCGATGTTTTAATGTGAAAGTCGGTTATTTTTTGCAATGGAGATTACAGCCGGTTGGAAGGGAATTATCGAGACCAGTTGAACTCAAGATGGATTCCGTTGATGAATCATTCATTTCGAGTGTCTCTCCCAATCCCATAAATCCCGTATAATAGATTTCCTTGATATCTCCCTTTCCTGAAATCCTTTGAAGAAAACCATACGGTTCATCCCTGAGAATGGTTGGCTCCCCCCTGGAATTCACAAAAAAACCTTTGACGACCGAAAGTGTAATTGCCTGGTGGGGAACAGTCTGTTCATCCAGTGGGATATCTATCCTGACTCCCTTTTTTTCATAATCTGAATCAAGAGTCCAGTAGATCTGACCTCCTTTTTTTTGACCACGATACCGTCTGACAAACCCGAGCT
>JAJRVU010000451.1 GCA_024277145.1 Planctomycetota bacterium | reverse complement strand
TGCTCTGCATGAAGAAACTTCAGTTTCCACCAACTGATATTTACTAACTGAACATATTAACCAAGGTGGGACCCTTTTCGATGAAAAACCGGGTCCCGTTTACATGCACATCTCCATTCGTCAAAATTCAAATGTGGCAATATGCCATACAGATGAAATTTACTATATTGTACGTCATATTGCCATACAGTCAACGAGAGTTTTTCCCTGTTTTATAGAGGGACACTACAAATCCCTTTAAGAGTATTGGTGCAACTTGTTTCTGCTCAAGAGGTTATGAACTTATTATAAATCAATGAACTTTGTCGGTAATTGCCTGAAGGAACCGACATTTACAAAACTCATGAATTGGCAAGAGCCAGCGAGCCAAGCCCCTACATATCCTGAACCTTTTCAATAATCATTTTGCGAACGGATACTCTTACTCAAAATCCCTTGACCAAACTGTTAAAAAAAGAAAAGGGTAAAAAGGAAAGTTCGCCATAGCCCTAATCATTTTGACTTTGTTTTTATCACTGTTTTCTTTGGGTTGTACGTTTTATTAAAAGATTCTTGATCTTTATCCACACAACCAATGGCTTGAATCAACGCATGGGGATTTTGTACCGTGATTGGTCCATCAGAGACATAGTTTCTCATCCTGCATCCAAACAGGCTGACTGTCAATTTTTTATTGCCTCGAATGAGCAGGAAATCATACGACTTTCCCACGTTAGTCAAAGCTGAATTTCCACCTGAAAAGCACTCCACATTCATTAATGATGTATGGCCCTGGCCTTCAATGATCAAAGGATGTATATCAGCCAAAGGTGCACCTGCATTGGCAATGATTGATCCCTGGCTGATTTGCCAGTTGCGATTAAATTCACTATCTCCCCTTTTATGAATTCCGACACAAACACAATCAAGATTGAAGTTCGTCAGTTGCCCATAAGTTGCTGGACCCAAGAAAATCCCTCCCCACGTCCCAAATGTGAAAACATCAATCAGTTGGGCATTATCGGTATGATCAATTTCATAACAGAACGTTTTTTTAGTCATCACAGTATCAATGACCCCCTTACTGTGTCCTCCATCAATGAATCGTCGATTGGCAGGATTAACATGGCAATGTAAAATACGGGGGATATCGTAACAGTAATCAATGCGAATGAAAGTGCCACTCAGCGGATAACCATAGCAGTGCTCAAAGAGAATTTGCTCACAGATTTTCTGAGGGCTCGCAGCAAAGTCCATCGCCAGATATTCACCGAAAAATGTGAGACATGAAAGCGTGACACCTTGTGCTCCTTTGGTTTTGGAGACCTGTATTGTCGGGGGATAGGTAATAATTTTGGAACCATCACTCACAGGCTGACGCGGATACCAGAATTGAATACCACGTACTTGCGTGGCAGACTCGACAGTCAGAAACGGCGCCGATTCATCTTCAATTGAAAAGACACTTCCCACAGGTTGTTTCTTATCGGGATGCCTGGTGCCGCGACCAACCGGTCCGTGTACTCCAATCAACGAGACATTTTTCTTAAGGACAATGCCTGCACTAACTCGATATGGTTCATCAGTTGGTTCAATAAATAATGCTGCTCCACGCGGTGAAGCCCAATCAATTGCAGCCTGAAGATTTTTTGCATTCTCAGTAGCACTGTTCCCGGGTAACACACCAAATTCCCGGATGGACTTCCCAATCAATGCGGATTGTTGCGGATTTGCAGAACAGATTGACAAGCTGAAACAAAAAACAGTAGCCACAACCAGACAATGCATAAAAATGACGCTCTGCGTATAACGTATTGATATCATTAATACCTCCGTAATTATTTACTGGATCGCTTTGACAGGTAAAAAATTCAACAGAAAAACACCCGACAGTTCTTACTTTTTAAAACAGTTCTCTCTTTCAAAGATTACCGCATTTTTGCTTCAAACACTGCCCTGGCATCATTAAGACGTTTGATAATTGTAGACAGAACTTCGGGAGGAATCGATCCACCGTTTTTCTGGATACGATGCTGTTCCAATTCAAATGCTTTTTCAACAGCATTTATCCATTGCACATAGTAGTGAGCATATTTCCGTGCAGGGGGTTGGGGATGATCATCAATCTCAACATACACAGGACTGGTAATTGCGTACTGCCCTGCCACAATTGTATTACCCGCAATAGTATTCATAACCTCAGGTTGATTATCACCCGTTGCTATTGCAAGTATCCATCCACTATGCGGAATAATAATTGATTCTTCCTTTCGGAGAGCACCTTTATTCGCTTTGAGACTTTTAATGACAGCTCCGTTGAACCATATGTCGACATTATTAACTCCCCACAGGCTGGATGCATCTACACTACATATCATGTTTGCAGGTCGACTCAGTTTTACCGTTTCTCCCGGAATTTTTCCATTGACCTTCAATTGAACAAGAGGACCGTTGGTGGCAAATGTACGACCTTCGCGATAGCCCTTAGCAATTTCTGACCATGACAGGTTATCTCCATACACATAAGTACGCAATCCTCCAACAGGTTCACCCTTTTGATCAAGATGGAAATCGGTAGAACCGGATACGCCTGCCCGAAACCCGAGGTTGAGCAACCTCATGTAATCTCGCAATTTCAGTTGAAAATCACTTGTAGGGTATTCCTGGGTTAAAATATCAAAGGAACAAGACAGCCCGAGCGCAAGGTCAATCGGAAACTCACGTGAACTGAGCCCGAGCTTAAGTGATGAAACCGCACGGAATTCAGTTCCTTTTTGAATGGGACAGTAAGGATGTGCATAGGCAAAAGCAATACCGGTACGGGCTGCTTCCTTGATCAAATCATAATTCATAGGCCAGGCATTACCATACTCAGGAATTTCCTTTGGCCACTGGAATACTCCTATAGGACAGATGTGTCCCCATAAGTCGCGGGTCAGTTCTCCGGTCATCAAAGCAATAAAATTGGGCTCATTGTGATATCGATCACGGGAACCAACTTTATCTTCCCCCATGAAAGGCAAGTACGACATCCCTTCCGCTTTTGCAACGGTATAGACATCATCGACGTTTATCATTGGATATATCGAACCAGCGTGGCGGAACAGGTGTGTATGATGATCTCCAGAAAACCATCCCTTTTTGCTTAAAGTTTTCGACCGTTCAAGCGTTAATGTTGTACTACAGGTTTTCCCGGATTCAACACGCACTCGTTTTCGTACGATGGTATATTCGAACCCTTTCATAACCATGATGTCGTACTCACCAGCAGGGAGTTCCATCCAGTTCACAAGAGGGTTTTGAAAATAAAAACATTTTCCACCAAGAGTGTACGAAAACGCATAAAGCGGCACATGAAATTTTCCTTGTGTATCACGAACGTATATTCTTGCGGGTATTCGTTTTTTATTATCATCACGCACGTCAATTGAAAGTATCCCTGCATCTTTTTTTGTCAGCTGGGGGGGTTTGGTTGATACAACCTTGACATTCTCTATGTGGAATTCGCCGGGCAAGGCCTCTTCCGATACAATCGAAAATGCAACAGAGACATGTGCTGCATTGCGAGGTGCTTTAAAAAGGTACCAGGCCCTTTCCATCCCTTCAGTACGGTAACAATGTGTATGTCGTTTTAAAGTGCTGACATGATGACCGGCAGAATCTGTAAACGAAAGAACCACACCTGCAAACTCTGCTCGAAACCGCCAGATTTTCTCGCCCTGAACCCGCATTGACCACGTTGCGGCATACATTTCTCCGGGAACTATGGGAATATCGCTCTGTAAAATTGTTGGTGGTATTCCCGGTACTGCTGGCTTAATAATAACTGTTTCGGAAGCAGCTGTTGTCAGAGCAATGACAATAAATTGAAGCAGTTGTAAAAAATAAAACATCTTTTTATTAAACATGAAATCTCTTTGTATCAAGAAGACTAGTGTTTCGTCAAATTTAAAGATTGGGGTTGGTAAAGTGTATAAAGCACGACAACGGAGTGCGTTATAGTTCTTACGCACCCACTCCCTTATTCACAACAGGGCTCAGCCTTGACAAGGCACTAGTTTCACCAATGAGACTGGCAAAACAAATTTAACAAACAATTGAATCCGAATAATAATTTTCCATCATCAATCAACAAGACCCCATATACAACACTTACTTCCTTGACGTTAATAATAAAAGCTTGACGTTAATAACAAAAGAAAGGCTCATCCAAGAAAGAGCCAGTAGCTCCAAGTCCCTACATATTCTGAATTTTTTCGATGATCATTTTGCGAACGGTTTGTGCATCAGCCCCTTTAATTTGTTTCATCACCTGCCCCATCAGCGCGCCGACTGCTGCCTGCTTACCACCTTTAAAGTCTTCAATCGCTTTCTGATTCTGCTCTTTGGCTAGGACAGCATCCACAACGCCTTCTAATTCTCCGGTATCAGAAACAAGGGCCAATCCCATTTCTTCAATCAGTTGCTCAACACGTTGATCGAAGGCTTTATTGTCGCCATAAGATTCGTTTGATTCTCCGAAATCTTCCATCAGCCGTGCAAAAATTTCTTTAGCGCTTTTAATCGAGATTTTTTTATCACGAACCCGATTGATCAGGCTGGTCGCCAATCCATCTGAAGTAATTGGGAAATCTTCAATGGAAATTTTTCGTTCGTTCATTTCCCGAAGGACTTCCTGCGTGAGCCAGTTGGCAGCCTGCTTTCCATCGCCGCAACTCTTTGCAACCGATTCATAATATAATGTAAAACTGTTTCCCTGTGAAACAATGACTGAAGCATCGTATTTGGAAAGGCTGTATTCTTCTATAAATCGCGACCGACGGGCAGCGGGCAATTCTCCCAGGCTATCACGAACAGCCTGTTTTTCTTCTTCAGTAACCGTAACAGGAACCAGATCAGGATCAGGAAAATAGCGGTAATCCGCTGCATCTTCTTTCCCTCTTTGCCCGAAGGTTTTTCCTCGTGTTGCATCCCAACCGCGCGTCTCTTTCGCAACATCCCCAATTTTCAAACCAGTTTCCTGATAAATATCCCACTGGCGATCAGCTTCGTATTCAATCGCCAGTTCCACTCCACGAAAACTGTTCAGGTTTTTCACTTCCACAATTGGAGTCGCGATTTTTTCTCCATCATCATTCGTCACATGCAAATTCACATTCGCATCACAACGAAGGCTCCCTTCCTGCATGTTGCAATCAGATACATCAATGTATGTCAGGAGAAGTTTCAGTTCTTCCAGATACTCTTTAGCCTCAGCTGCAGAACGCATATCCGGTTCGGAAACAATTTCAACAAGAGGAGTTCCGCATCGATTCAAATCAACCTTGCTGTCTCCCCCCTTGCCCGATTCATCATGCATGTTTTTGCCAGCGTCTTCTTCCAGATGGGCCCGGATGATTCCAATTTTTCTTTGTTCTCCATCAACTTCAATATCCAGAAAACCATTTTCACTGAAAGGCAAATCGAACTGGCTGATCTGGTACGCTTTCGGAAGATCAGGATAGTAATATTGTTTTCGGTCCCATTTTGTGAAAGAGGCAATCCCGCAATTAATGGCCACCGCTGTTTTCATGGCCAGGCTGAAAGCTTCTCGATTCATCACCGGAAGAGAACCGGGCATAGCAGTGCAGACCGGACAGGTTTGAACGTTGGGATTATCTGGGTTAAAAAGATTAACGCATCCACAAAACAGCTTGGTTTTTGTCTGCAGTTGAACGTGAACTTCAAGGCCGACGATTATTTGATAATCCATTGATTCACCAATAAAAATATTGTCTTAATTAATTACGATTCAAAAATATTATTTCAGACTGATTGAAAATTGAAGTTGAGGTTTCTTAACTGACTTTCAAAGTTTTCCAGTCGGTCTCTTTTTCAAACATTCGTGCTGCACGAAACAGTCGATCTTCTTCAAATGCGGGTCCTAGCAACTGCAATCCGATTGGCAAGTCATTGCCGGACAACCCAACCGGAACAGAAATCCCCGGGAGCCCTGCCAGATTAGCACTGATTGTGTAAATATCAGAAAGGTACATGGCCAAAGGATCGTCTGAAAGCTCTCCAATTTTAAAAGCAGGTGAAGCTGTCACGGGTGAAGCAATCACATCAACTTTCTCAAACGCCTGATCGAAGTCCTGCCGAATGAGACGACGAACTTTTAACGCCTTAAGATAATAAGCATCATAATATCCGGAAGAAAGTGCATACGTTCCAAGCATGATTCGTCTTTTCACTTCATCACCGAAGGCTTCCCCACGGGAGGCTGCATACATGTCAATCATGTTGTCAAAATTCTCAGTCCGATACCCATAATGAACACCGTCGTATCGCGCCAGATTACTCGAAGCTTCAGAAGGAGCAATCAGGTAATAGGCAGCAACGGCATACTTGGAATGAGGAAGTGAAATATTCACAATCTTTGCGCCCTGAGACCGATAAACATCCAATGAATTTTCGACCGACTTCCGAACTTCATCACCAAGCCCTTCACCAAAATGCTCATCTGCAACTCCAATCTTCAGCCCTTCCAATGGCTTATCGACTGAATCGGAATACGAAGGAACCGGGCAATTAATGCTTGTTGAATCTCGGTGATCATGACCAGCGATTGCTTCCAGCAAAGTTGCAGCGCCCGAAACATCGTTTGCCATCGGACCAACCTGATCAAGCGAACTGGCAAAAGCAACAAGACCATATCGGGAAACACGACCATAAGTCGGCTTCATCCCAACAACTCCACAAAATGATGCCGGCTGCCTGATGGAACCACCGGTATCGGTTCCAATTGAAAGCGGTGCCATATTTGCCCCGACAGCTGCTGCAGATCCTCCGCTTGAACCACCTGGAGCATGTTCCACATTCCACGGATTCCCTGTTGTTTTGAAAGCAGAGTTTTCTGTGGAGGAACCCATTGCAAATTCATCCATATTCACTTTTCCGAGTGAGATCACTCCTGATTTTTTCAGGCGTTGAACAACATGGGCATCATATGGAGGAACAAAATTTTCAAGCATTTTGCTTCCACAGGTTGTCGTCTCCCCTTCCGTGCAAAGAACATCTTTCAGGGCAATCGGAATTCCAGCCAATAAACCGAGTTGTTCACCTGCACTTATTTTTTGATCAACTTCTTTAGCTTCCTCAAGTGCCTTTTCCGGTCGAACGGAAAGGAAAGCATTCACTTCATTATCCCTGCGACCAATTTCATCCAGAAATGCCTGGACAATTTCAACACTGCTTAACTCACCCTGATTCATTGAATCAAGTAATTCGCCGGTCGTTTTTCCAACAATGGACATAGTACAAATTCCACATAAGTTATAAGAATTTTGTCGTAACTCTTCGCTTCAACACAATCTGATTTGCAATTCTACAGAATGTTGAAGTGGGATGTAATAGACAGAAAAAGAAGAGAGTCGAAATTGGCTGAATGAAAGCAGGAATTCAAGCCTTGAAATTAGTCAACTAAGAGCAACCTGAGAATTTGAGACAGATCGATATGATCAGAATTTGGGGCGATCAACTCTCGGGAGTTGCATTTTCCAGAATCTGGGGGACCAGATAATGACTGCCATCGGTCAACGGAGCATTCTGCAAAGCAGCCTCTCGTGAAAGTGACGGTTGAACCTCATCCTCACGAAAAACATTGCTCACTTCAATCGCATGCGCCATCGGTTCGATATTCTCGGTATCAACCTCATTAAGAACATCAACATACTGAAGAACCTGAGAAAGCTGAGACGTAAACGTATCCAGCTCTTCATCTGACAGCTTCAAGCGAGCAAGAAGTGCAACTTTGGTTACGTCCCCGCGTGTTAATTTCTGGCTCATGATGATACCGTAAAAAACCGGTTGGTTCGATTCAAAAAAAGGAAAGCTCTAAGCAGATGGCAATGTAAATGGCTTGCGAACAACCGCTTTCTGAACATTTCCACTTCGGATGCAAGATGTGCATACCCGTTTCTTAGCAACACCCCCACCAAACTGGATACGAATCTTCTGAAGATTTGGTTTGAATTTACGTTTTGAAATTCCGGTAGTCTGGCGACCGTTTCCACCCAGATATTTAGGCTTACCACGCTGGCATACAGCATGACCAACAACAGGAACTTTTCCACAGATATCACATTTTAGAGTCATTGTTTCTAACCTTTGATCCTTCCAGAGGATCAGCTCAAGTTATCCCACTGAACGGAACTTGTCAGCGGATATATTCATAACCTTTGATGACCAAGCATTTTAAACACTTTGACCACAAAAGACTTCTTACCGAGATTAAGCCAAGCAGAACAGTATAATTTGATCCGGTTAGAATGCAAGCCTGAAGGAAAATTCGAGCTAATTTCAAGCAAATTCCCCGTAATCCCCTACTCCATTATCAATCAAAACAGAGCTGGTCTATCAAAATGACTACTAATCTACAAAAAAAGCCAACCACCTTATAATTTAAGATGACTGACCTCACTCACAGATTATCGATCTTAAATCAATAAAATGATATCGATTCCTCAGATCAAATAACAATTATTAGTATCTTCCCCCATAGCCATATCCACGATTTGACCTGTACCTAATGGGTGATTGCAATTGAAGTCCAAAGAATGAGGGGGTGCGAAAACGACTTCCATAGTCTCTGCCACCACCATAATAACTGTTGGAACAACCACTGTTTCGACCATAAGACCCATAAGACCCATAAGTTGGGTGACCATACGAGGCGTTTCTAAAAGAAGAATTCCTGTTAGAGGGATAGTAAGAATTGTTCCTGTATCCGGCTGTGTGATAAGGATTCGAGCGATAGCGTGATTGGTAGGAATTACCATATCCACCACCGTAAAAATTATCATCTTGAAACAGACCTGCAGTCTTGATCTCTTTTTGACTACTATTAGTTAGCTCACCTGCATTCACTGAAGCACAAATTCCTGCAATGATCAGAAACGCCAAAGTAATATTTAATGTTTTCATTTGTTTACCCTTTCAAATATTGATTCTTTTCAAATTAACAACTGAGATCAATTAGCATGCACCTACCATGCCAATCAACATCAGATTGAATACATATTAGTATTATAACTTTAACATTATTATAATAATCACACTCTATCCCTCCTTAACATATGGGTATATCGATCTCAAATCTATTTTCAGATGACATCCATAACAAAATCAAAACGATCAAATCTAGTCAATATGACTCTTTTGCGCGCAAAGTGTTGTACCTTTGTTACAATCGACCTATGGAAATAATTACATTTTTCCGACTATTTGATTTAACCCGAAATATCTAACATTCTGTATCTTATTACATAACAGCAACTTATAACATTCCCAACATTTTAAAACCAAGTGTCGCGTAATTGGCACGGTAGATGCATTATAGAAAACCATACTGAGACAAACGAAACATTCACTCAGTTGTTACTCAGCAAGTAACTCAATCAGAAAACTCAGAAAGGACTCACAGTCATGTTAGTACTCACAAGAAAAAAAAGTGAAACCATCCAAATCGGCGACAACATTCTTATCAAAGTCATTCGCACTGGATCAGGAAGTGTCAAAATTGGAATTGAAGCACCGGAAGACGTGAGAGTATTAAGAGGTGAGCTGATCAATACCGCTCAGGAAGAAACCATGAAAACTTCCCGAACATCTCTTTTTCAAATCGAAAAAAATGATTCACCGGAATTGAAATCAATCACATCAGATCAATTCCCTCATACATCCATGTTGAACAACGCTCTCTAAAGCGTATTACGCTTTTCTGTGGCCGTGAAGGACGCGTTTTAAACTATAAAACTGTTCTCCCACGAGCCAGGGCAATTACATTAAAAAGAAAACTGCCCTAAAAAACAAAGGCATCGCCTTTAAAAAGATACTTGTGGAAGCCGTACTGGACATAGGGCTTCAAGTCGCTGGTTGTAGCGAATTTATGGGAACAGGCTGTCAGGGAAATACAGTAAGTTCCTCCACAATCAGGAAAGGAAACTGAAATCATGTCATATTTGAAATCTAACCAAATCAAAAATAACAATTCAAACAAACGGAGCTTCGCCTTCAAACTTTTCTCAGGAGTGATGCTTTGTCTTGTGACGATTGCTCCTTTGAAAGCTGATCACGACTCAGGCATCTGGGGAAACGATAACCCTTATCATAATTCAGGTCGTGATAACTATAATCATGACAATTACGACAGAGGAGATTCCAATCAGCGGGGATATAACAACCACTTCAACTTTGAAAACAGAAACAACTTTGAAAACAGAAACATCCGATCTCGCCAGGATCGAAACCGTTACGACAGCCGGTATGATCGGGATCTGGGTTTTAGAAACATCAGGAACCGTGACAATTTAAGTCGGGACGAAAACCGATATCGTGATGACTACCGTAGTCGAACACGACAACCACGATTCCATAATGCAAACTACCGCAATGAATTCAATCAGAATCGTCGAACTCGTCCGAGCCGACTGGAAGACATCTTTAATCGTCAACCTTCACGACATCAAAATAACTATGACGCTGATGAAGAAAGAGAATATCGTGAACTGGAAATCGAGAACAACCGAAGAATCCAGCCTCAAAGAAACAACAGCCAGGTTGATCTTCAGAATAAAGTTCTGGGAAGATACAGCAATCCGGTCATCGTAAGATTTGTCCAGAATGTTTCTTCACAACAAGCGATCACAGTTTACCGTGAAGTATCCCAGATGATTGACAGCCGACACCTTCAACCAACTTCTTATGCAAAACGAACAAACCGTGCATTAAGAAACTTGAATGTGGCTGTCAGTAATCGAATTTTCCACCAGGCATTACGACTCAATGCAAATCAGCAACAGGTCTCTGCATTCCAGAACACTTTGAATTCTGCAATTCGGAACAACCAACCGCGAAATGCATCTGAAGCACAAAACCTGATGTACTCCGTTATGCGTTCCGGCCAATCACAAATGGGCCTTAAACCTTCAGCGGTTGTCGCAGAATTCATTTTCGGATCAATTGACACGCTGGATAAATACTCTGCATTTGAACCGGAAGACGTTTTCCGTCAACCATCTGCATCTTCTTTAGATGAATCAATTGTAGGTATCGGCGTGGAAATCAAACCTCATGAAAAAGGTGTTAAAGTGATGAAAGCCTTACGAGGCGGACCAGCATCTAAAATTGGTTTGAAAGCTGGTGATTTAATTGTAGGTATTAATGGTCGATCTTTGAAAGGGAAAAACATGGATGCCATCGCAGACATGATTTCCGGACCAGCGGGAAGCAGCCTGAATATTGCTGTGGATCGCAACGGTCGAATCATTAATCCGGTCACCCTGACACGTCAACGAATTCGAATTTACAGCGTGAGTGAATTCCGAATGATTGATAATCGAGATAAAGTGGCTTACATCAAACTGGACAAATTCGCCAAATCTTCTTCAAGCGAAATGGATCAGGCATTATGGGCCATGCAAAAGAAAGGAATGAAATCTCTGATCATCGATTTGAGAGGAAATCCTGGTGGACTTCTGACAACAGCAATTGAACTTTCCAACAAATTTCTTCCCGGAGGAGCAATCGTTTCTACAAGAGGACGAAACCAACAGGACAACAGTGCAGAATACGCCACTAAAGAACAGACGTGGAAAACTCCACTGGTTGTACTGGTAGATGAAAACAGTGCAAGTGCAAGTGAAATCTTTGCAGCTGCCATCCAGGAAAACCAAAGAGGAATTATTGTCGGTCGAAAATCTTACGGTAAAGGAACTGTCCAAACTCACTTCCCTCTGCGAAGTGTTACTGGAAACCTGAGACTGACAACAGCCAAGTTCTACTCACCTAAAGGTCGCCAGATGGCAGGAGCCGGCGTGACTCCTGATATCCGAATTCGCAGAACTGACGAATACATCGTCAGCTCTCAATCAAACGACCGTGATATTATCGGAGCAGTCAGGATAGCTAATGATCCTCAACTACGATCACTGGCTAACACTTTCCGAAACCGAACTCCAAGAAGCAGTGAATTACCAGATGAAGAAAAAACTGCTCCTGAAGTATTGAAAGTGGTCTTGAAGAACTAAAAAATGGTTACTACTCGATAATTGCTAACCTTAACCGATTTAAATGGACATCGTGAATTCTGGGGAGAAAGGGACGGATCCGAACCAGCAACATAGGAACTTTCTCTCCAGGTTCACGTTTTTATTAACTTTTATTATTCCAGTCCAAAAATCGAATCATTAGATTGCAACCGAAGACTGGCTTGCTATGACATGCCGGGTGATGTTTTTTGAACATCATCCGGTTTTTTTATTCGACAATCATCCCGAAACCTGTTGCAGGGAACGGGGATAAATCGCTACGATAAGTTCTTCATCGTAACCTGCCACTTTTTTATATCACTCAAATCATTTATCGAAAATCATTGTGACTCAACGAAAACTCATCATCCTGACACTGATAGGAACTGGAATCACTTTTCTATTCCTCCGGGTGTCATCTATTCCGCTCGGAATTCCGGGTGAATGGGCCTGGAACAGGGTTAATATCACTCCGGAAGATTACGCCAATGTTTTTTTTGGACTCATCTTTGTCCTTTTAAGTGGCCTGCTTTATCTGGTGGCGAGCGTGATCGGTACCCATCATATTGAATCCAAATCAAGATGGAAAAAGCTGCTTCTTCTGCTTATCCTTTGTGGAACAGGTTACAGCTGGCTATTCAGTTTGCAAGATAGCCTTCCTTTCACAAACAGCCTGACAAAAGCTCCCCTGATCCTCTACTACCCTTCCTCATCAGGCTACTTTCACGAAGCGCAATATCAAATTAAAGATACGAAAGAATTCCTGAAAACATACGAAGAAAAAATGGCTGAAGGAGATGTCCTGCATGTAGGAACCCACCCGCCGGGATTATTTTTAGTCAACAAAGGGCTCATCCAACTTTGTGAATATTCCCCCGCCCTTTCAAAATCAATTCTCCAATCCATGCCCGATTCTGCTCAGCAATCTCTGGAAGTCATTGCCAATAATGAAGCCAATTCCGGAGTAAATTTTCCGCAATCAAGTCAGGCAGCGCTTTGGCTTTCTATCATTTTAACACATTGCCTTGCAATACTCACAATTGTCCCCCTGTTTTTTCTTTGTGAAATGCTGACAGATTCCTCAGCTGCCTGGAAGACCGTCTGCTTCTGGCCGCTAGTTCCTGCACTGGCTATTTTTCTCCCAAAGTCTGATGCCATTTATCCCTTCTTCAGCATCCTGATTATATTATTCTGGACCAACAGCCTGCTTCATAAATGTTATTTCTATTCCATTCTTGCTGGCTTGTTCCTGTTTATTTCACTCTGCTTCAGCCTGGCTATTCTTCCCACTATTGTTTTATGTGGATTGGTCTTCACAGGTTTTTGTTATTCCGAAATCAAACAGAAAAATCATTCCGTAAATTTATTCCTGCAACCGGTGGCTGTGCTTTTGAGTTTACTGATTTGCATTTTGATCGTTCGGCTTTCATTCCAGATTAACCTGCTAGTTGTCTGGAAATGGAATTACCTGAACCATGCAGGATTCTACGAACAATTCACAAGAACATGGTGGAAATGGGTTCTTGTGAATCCGATGGAATTGACGTTTTCTCTTGGAATTCCAATTATGATTATTGCAGGATTGGGAATGATTCGAATCAGGGAACACTCACTTTTTTCAATGCCAGTAATACTCTGTTATTCCATTCTGATAACATGGGGACTTCTTTGGCTCTCGGGGAAAAACAGCGGTGAAGCAGCCCGACTTTGGTTAATCCTCATGCCCTGGTTTTTGGTCATCTCCAGCTTTTCCTGGTACCATTTCCCGCACAAAAAAAACAAAGACGTTCCTCAAGGGAACCTTTCCCCCATCTGGCTTTCATTGCTACTGATTCAATTTGCGGTATGCATCATCACCGTTTTCAGCGTTTTTGGTTTTCACCACAACGTTTGATTGATACTCATATTTCATGCCATTCGTTTATAGATTTCATGAATAAAAACCGTATCGATTAGCGAGCCTTCTCCGATTATAAGAGTTAAACAACCGTTTGTACTGAATTAATGTAACGATCAGGCGAACTCTTTATTCTCTTCCCGTGCGATTGAAAAGATGTAGTTCATATTCCGATAAATAAAGAAGACATTGTCTCTCAATTAGTCAAACCGTATCGGCCAGGAAATCCATGACCACTCTGTTTCGAAAATTTCGCATATTTCACTTTGCCAGTTTATTGATACTAGCCTTCACCTGCGGATGTGACCAAAATTTCAAACTGGATTACACGGAAGTGAAAAGAATTGATGAACGAGTTACGAACCGGGAATACCGATCTTTTTTGAAGGTCATTCGTCGTCTACCGAAAAAAAATATATTGAAGTTTCCGACCGTTTATATTCCTCCACCGGACTGGAAACCAACCCGTGCTTTACCCGTTAGTGGACTTGTTCAGGAAGAACAGGAAAAACATGCACAAAGATGGAATGAAGAATGGCTCGCTCGTTTCCTGGCTAGTAATCGTCCTCTCCAGAAAGCGCTCAAATACGAAAGAATGACTCCTGAACAGTTTGTTGGCCTGACATTAACAATTGGTGTTGCCATGAGCAGAAGCAGGCTCAGAAAAGATCAGGATCTAGAAAAATTGATTTCCAAAGGAAGAAAACATATCAAACGGCTTAGTAGCCAGGAAGAGACTTTTTCCAAAATTAAAGATAAGGAAAAACAGTTTTCCATCCTGAATAGAGCTGTCTGGATTACACGCGTCAGTCGAGCAGAAAAATTGATTGATGTTCCTAATGAAAATATTGCCTTCGTACAGAAGCACTGGGACCATCTTGTTAAAATCTTTCCCGAAGAATTCAGCAATAATCCACTGGATTCGATTGCAGACATCCTGGAAGAATTGGGACTCCCCTTCCACGAGCCTGAGTCAGGGGTTAAAGATTCAGAAATTGGCAAGTATCTCTGGATACGAGAAAAAAAAATCACGGATAGCTCGCGATATTAACTTCCGATATTTCTATTTGACTTAAGGGAATTTTACGCAGAGACGTGGAGACCGTGAGAAAAGAATTATACTGTTCTAAAAAAGTGTTCTTTATTTATTAAACACGAAGACTGAAAGACACAAAGAAAAAAGCGAATTCAGACAAAACTTATTGAGCGCTGGAGACATCCGGGCGGAGTTTTTTTGCTTCACGAAGATAGACATGTTTCATTTCCCCCTGCTTCTTTTCTGTATTCAAATGCAGAAGAATACGAATGCAATAGGACATGCTCCCTTCAACCGAAATCTCGCGGGCACAAAGTAATGGAACATGGCTCATTCCCATTCTGCGGGCAGCTTCTGCTGGGAAGGTGGATGTCACATCTGCTGTCGTTGTAAAAATAGCTGAGGCGATTTCTTCAAAATCGTCTATTTCATTGGATTGCAATAACTCTTTCAACAACTCTAAAGTTGCAGAAATGACTTCCTCGGAATTGTCTTCCGAAACAGTTGTTGCACCACGTATACCTCGAACAGCCATAGTCTTGATTCACTACCAGAAATGATTGGGGATAAACATCCAGATGAAAAAGGCCAAAAAGAGACCTTATATTGATAACTTCATTCAATACCTGAAAAGCCAGCATATTCAATTTGGACAGGAATTGAAACGATCAGGATTCATTTTGTCCTATTTTCCTTTGAGGATACGGACAGTTCCATCATAAGCAGGCATCGCAAGTTCACCAATTCCATCTCCATTAAAATCAGCAATGACAGGCAGTCGAGAGCCGGGGGTTCCAATCTTCCAGCGAATTTCCCCCTTCCCTTTTGAGTCGGTTCCGATGCAATGACTCCCAATCAAAAACTCGCCTTTTCCATCTCCATCAAAATCAATCATTCCGACTTTCTGAGGCATGTGATAATCCAGATCGTGATACCATTCGTTCGTCTGGAAACCATTCTGAAACAACCCGACCCCGCCATAACCGAGCATGAACAGAAAATGAGGCTTCTTGTTTTCCGATTTGTAAACAGGCAACAAACTGTTGTAAGCAATCCATTCATTAATTTTTCCACCGACATTAATCGGCTTTTGAATATCCTTACCTGTATTCCCCTGAACAATCGACATGTAATCCCGGTAATCAAGTAAAAGATCTTCCTTCCAGTCGTCATCTGCATCATAAACTGCAGGCAGCCCGAGAGGATTCATGTCGCGAGTTCCCCTGTCAAGCAAAATGGAATTCTGACCAGATTTTCGGCGACTCCTTCATTCCACATGTTACGGGAGAAAACCCGGAGACCAGTTAATCATGAAAGGAGACCGACCAATCCGTTCTGAGAATTTCAGCCGATTGAACCCCTTCTTGCATAAGCGGATGCTTATCTAATATTGGCGAATCCGCACAAATCCGGGGAAGGGATGAAAAACAGACAAGGAAAGCAAAAATTATCCTAGGTTGCCTTTCAGAAATAATTAATTGAATAACTAGTATTATTAATCCTGATAAGTTCAATATTCTACCTATATTCTATCATATTTCACTCTATTGAACAGGACTGAAACTGACAGTTGCCACCAGCAAAACAGGACAAATAGGCCTGTTTATTGATATTAATCCTTCAATGGCCCTGCCACTGGCATTATCATAGCCTGCTTCTTAAGGAGCCATGCTCAGGCACCGTTTTCTCAATGCACTATTAAATTGCATAAATTTCACCAATTTTACCCATACAACCTATTGTAAGAGGAGTTAGGGAGGTTTATAACTTACAAGCTGCACTTATACCTACATAAGTAAAACCCGTTTACACCTTACTTTTAGACTACATCTTATTTGGAGGATGCATCTTATGCGAAAGAATCTATTTTTAGCGATGGCCGTGTTAGCCATCTCAGCCCAGTCGGCATTTGCCGGCCTCTGTTCAAGCAGTTGTTCATCATCATGCGGTTCATCCCCATGTGCAGCATCAGCTTGTTCATCATCTTGCGGAGCTGCTCCTTGTAGTGCTCCCTCAGCTTGCGGAACTTCATGTGCTCCTGCTGCATCTTGTGCACCTGCCATGATTACAAAAACGGTTATGGTTCCTACTTACGTAACTGAAACTCGTACAGTGAATGTTACAGAGTACAAAAAAGAACAACGAACTCGAAAGTATACAGTTCAAAAACAAGTTCCTGTAACAACAACCAAAACTCGTGAAGTGACTTACTACGTTAATGAAAAACGTAGTCGTCAGGAAAACTACACAGTTCAAGTTCCTGTTCAGAAAACTAAAGAAGTAACTTATACCGTTAACGTGCCTCACACAGAAGCACGAACTGGTACTCGTAAAGTTGCTCGTCAGGTTAAAAAATCTAAAGAAGTAACTTACACCGTTAACGTGCCTCACACAGAAGCACGAACTGGTACTCGTAAAGTTGCTCGTCAGATTCAAAAATCTCGACAGGTAAACTACACAGTTAATGTTGCTCACACAGAAGCACGAACTGGTACTCGTAAAGTTGCTAAACAGATTCAGAAATCTAAAGAAGTAACTTATACTGTTAACGTACCACACACAGAACAACGAACTGGAACAAAAACTGTTTACAAATGCGTTCCTGTTACAAAAACACGTTCTGTAACCTGCGACGAAGGTCACTGGGAAGAACAAGCAGTTGCACCAGCTTGTGGTTCTGCATGCGGTTCTGCTTGTGGTTCTGCTTGTGGCAGTAGCTCTTGCGGTTCAAGCTGTGCTTCTTCTTGTGGCTCTAGCTGCGGATCAAGCTGCGGTAGCTGTGGACAGTCTTCATGTGGTGGTTGTGCTTCTGCTGCACCAGCATGTGGTAGCTGTGCTCCTGCTCCTGTTTGCACACGTAAAGTATGGGTTCCAAAACTTGTCACCAAAGAGGTTCCTTACACAGTTAACCAACAAGTTGCTGAACAACAGACATACACATACAACGTGACTGTCTGCAAACCAGAAACTCGTACTAAAACTGTTAACTACTGTGAAACTGTTTGTGAAGATGTTCCTTACACATACAACGTGACAGTATGCAAACCAGAAACTCGTACTAAAACTGTTAACTACTGTGAAACTGTTTGTGAAGATGTTCCTTACACATACAACGTTACAGTTTGCAAACCAGAAACTCGTACTCGAACTGTTAACTACTGTGAAATGGCTACAGAACAAAAAACACGAACAGTTAATTACTGCGTGTCTGTTCCTAAAACCAAAACTGAAACTTACAACGTAACAACATGCCAGACTGTCTCTGAAGAAAAAACTGAGAACTACACAGTTTGCGTGCCTGTTACCGTTAAAAAACAGGTTCAGGTTCAGGTTTGCAAAATGGTCGAAAAAACTATCCAGGTTGCAGCTCCTAGCTGTGGCGGCGGATGCGGATCATCTTGTGGTTCTAGCTGTGCTTCATCTTGCGGATCAAGCTGCAGTAGCTGCGGAAACTAATCTGAATAATCATTGACTTCTTCTTTGAAGTGAGTCATTTGATATATGACAACCCAAAAAGAGCTGATTCGGGATCATTCCTGGATCGGCTCTTTATTTTTGATACTCCTTTAATATTTGAAAATCGCGAATTGTTCATCAATCAATATCAGGTAATCAGCCCGTAAATGATCAGAACTACTCCTGCAACTGCTTGAGTAATGAGGCACATCCAGTAAAATAATGGAAATGAATCCCGGCTTACATCAAACCAGCCCCACCAGTCAAAAAGCAAGTCAAATAAGATTGTGGCGTCTGCTTCGTCTCTCCAATAGTCCCAACATGTAAGAACAAGAAGAACTACTCCCAAAATGACATATAAATCCACTATATGTAATCCTTAATAATTCGTAAGCGTCTCAGCAAACACATCTTGACGTATATTGTATTCTAAAAACTGTTTTATCGAACAAGATCCTCCGAGCAAGCGGTGCCGAGCGATC
>JAJRVU010000450.1 GCA_024277145.1 Planctomycetota bacterium | reverse complement strand
ATCCAATCTAATTGAAACTAATTTTCAACAGTAACGGCTCACGCTGACGGACAGTTTGAGTCAGACTAGCTGGGAAGATGGAGGCTTTTCTGTATCTTTCAGTGTCAGGATTTTAGCTGTGAAAGTGTTTGACAAGGACACCTATAGGATCAATTTCTGAAAGTGCTTCTTTAAGCAAATAATTTTGTCTTTCTTGTGAGGCAACAGATAACTGGCTAGGCAAATCCAAACCGGCGAGACGAGCATAAGGAAGGACAACCATCCGGAAACAAAAGGAATGGACTGTTCCAATAAAAATGCGTTGTCCTTCCTCGACACCCAACTGTTTCAATCTTTTTTTTAATTCTCTCGCGCACTGATTACTATATGTGATGCAGGCAACGCCTCTTGGCGGCATGACATCCTCTGTTAATATTTTTGCAAGTTTAATTGTCAGAGTTTTAGTTTTTCCACTTCCAGGTCCTGCAAGAGCGACGCAATGGCCTGTGGATTCATAAGCGGATAATTGACCAGCATTACTGCGCAAGTCTTCCGCAGCTTTTACATAAAGGGGGATTCTGTCAGCTGAGCTGATTGGCGACATATTTAACCCCCTTCAAGATATATTCTGGGCAATTTTTTACGTCAGGATCGAGGTTGTTTATATGCATGGCAAGCCGCTGGGCAAATCTACCTTTTCCTACGTATTCAATATCTTTAAGAAATCTCTTTGTGTTTGATAGTGAAATTATTGCCTTTGCTTTGGTCGTTTGATCAGAAAGTTCCTGAAAACGCTTTTTGGCTACTTCAACTGTACATAACTCTTGTATGGTACTGTTCATTTGGTGGATGAAGCCGGCATTGTAAAGATCAATCTCAAATGTCCAGGAATTCAAAAAAACTCCAAAGCCTTCAGCAGATTTTCCCGCATCACTTTCTCCAGGGGATAACAAGTTTGGCAGAATTTGATTTGCGACTCTGTTTTCCCCTAATGTTGGCGTTTCTCCGTTTTTCGGGTCATTGTCGGTTACAACTGAAAGGGGAATGTCAAGACCTTTGGGGCCAAATAATTTAAGATATGGCTCAAAATTCGTACCTGATACACAACAGACCGTTATGCCCAGTGCATCTAAATCATATCCCGCCCGTTTAGCTAAAACAGGAATGAGGAATCTCTCCGCATCACCTTCAACCAAGATTATTCCTCGTGCAAACAGTGCTTCGGCCCTGCTGACATCTAAATATCGTTCTAAATCTTCTCTTTCAGGTTCAGATAGGGACAATTCTGCAGTGGAAATACCGATGGTGGAGTTATCAGAATCTTTTCGTAGAACGAGCAAAGATCGTATGGGAGCAACACTTACTATGTGGGGTGAATGAGTTGTTAAAAGGTAAGAAATATTAGGTGCTTTTTCTTCCTGCTCACCTTCTCGTTCATCAAGCCGTTGGCGTAGATAGTTTCGGTAGACCATTCGTTGAAGATGAGGATGAAGATGCGCTTCAGGTTCTTCAATTGCAAAAAAAGTATGCTGCCGACTACCCTCGCTAACCAGATTATCCAATTCCAGAGATCTGAGAGCCAAATACAGAACATTGGCAGCTCCCAGACTTGCTTCAGATATTTCTCTTTGGCTGTTATCAAAATATAAGCGTAAAGAGCGGATTAATTTATCAGGATCTTTTGGTGATAGACCAAATGCTGTTTCCAGAGCTTGCGGTGACCCCGCCATTTTTAGCAATTTACTGTTCAGAAGGTCACTCAGGTCGGCTACTTCAGGTAATTTTGAAAGTTTTCCTTCAGCTTTGGATATTTTTTGGGATATTTTCTCCAGTTCACTCGCATCGACTTTGCCTTGGGTTCGTTCGAGCAACGGACGTAGGGGAGATTTGTTCCATCTGTTCAAATCATTTTCTACGTCACGAAGTGCATGGAGAATGTCGAGCGGTATCCTTCTACGAACATCATAGTGCACACTATTTTCAGGCCGATTGCCACCATAAATCATGTATTCATATTCAGTGTCGCTGGCTGGAGGAGAGGAAAGTGAAGGGATTGGTCGAAATTCATAGGTTAGCCTTGCTGTCATCGGATCAGGGATAATGAGATGATCTGCGAGAATTGCGAGACTATTTTCGTCGTCTTCAAAGTCGGTTATATCAATAGATATTTGAATGTAATCCGTCATCGACAAAGGGCGTGGCAAGCCATCCCAAAAATCTGCTTGCCCCAATTGTCGCATACTCTCCGGCAAGGATGGATCAAGAATTAAACGTAGAGCAAAAAGTAAATTTGTCTTGCCTATTTGATTTTCACCTATGATAACCGTTGATTGTCCTAAGATAAAATCTACTTTCTTGAAATTTCTAAAGTTTTCAATTTGTATTCGGCAGATTTTCATCTTGCACCTATATAGTTATCAAGTCGGCGTATCATTAGATGTTTTTTTATCACGCTGTTTCTTATCTTTTTTGGTTTATTCCAGGCATAGCCGGTTTATTCATTCTGTCAGTCGGGCAATTTCTTCCTCTATCTCATCAATTACCCGATCCAGTATAAAGGAATTCATGCTGTAGGGGGTTCGCTGGGCGATGAATT
>JAJRVU010000026.1 GCA_024277145.1 Planctomycetota bacterium | reverse complement strand
TATTGAACATTCAGGTGAGGTGTATTCAGCGGTTTCTGATCAGTTTTCATGGAATGGATGGCTGATTCCAGTAACCCGGATGTCAATAAAGTTCTTTCAACAGGATAAGGTGCTTTCCCGGTTACAAAAGTTTCTTCCGCATTCGACATCAACGCAGCAGAATAAGTCACATTCGGCACCGGCGGTAAATAGAATAATGTTGAAAGCAATTGTTCCTGATTTTTTATCTTGCTGGCAAATGTAAAGTCACTGACAAGGCCATTCATTAAAAGCATTGTTCCTTTTAAACCATCTCGATATTCAAATCGATAGGCTAGAGGATCTTTGACCCATTCTCGCATTTGTTCAACAGTGGGATAACGGTCGCTAGAAACTTCATCTTGCTGTAATGTCTGGCTACGGCATAGGCAGGCGTTAAACAAATCAGAACTCCATCCACCTGATTGCCAATTCTCTTTCGAAAAGGCATTCCAGAAAGATTCTTTATCCAAACCTTGTACCCATTTGATTCCGGTTTCACCACCGTTCCGACGTTCAGCCATACATTGAATCACTTCCAAAGCATGGAAATCGTAACTATCAACTCCACCCATCGCCAGGCACATCACTTCTTCCGGTTCTGATCCGAAGGGAAGATCGACTGCAGGCATTCTCCATGTCACTGGAAGAGAAGATCCTGCAAGAAATGGAAATTTCAGTTCTTTGGAAATCTGGACCATTTCTTTAGCTTGTTTAAAATTCCACGAAAGATGTTTGTCATTGAAAACAGGAACCGCTTTGCCATCTTTTCTAAAAACATCTGTCACCTGTTTAAAAAATTCATAGCGAGGATATTTTTTCTGTCCGAATTCATTATCGGGATAGTCCCCGTGTTCTCCAATTATTAAAACAGCATCAACTTCAATTTGATTTTTTCCTGCACGCAATGCTTCTGCAATCGTGGGATATATTTTAAAGCCGAATTCTTTTTCTCGTTTTCGACTCAGGTCATTTTCCGGAAACTGATCAACATAAGCTGAAACCACTTCAATATTCGGGAGATGCCATTGGCCATTTTTAGGATAACCTACAAGGAAACGTTCACCCATATGCCAGGCGTGTGAAAATTTCCGCCATTCGGTTGTCACAATGGCCAATTTAAGTTTACGTGAAGGATCAGCACTGTTTGCAAAGGCAACCAAGGAATCCAACGAGGAAATTCCAGCGACACCAAGACCTGCAAGGCCAAGAAATTTTCGACGAGATACCATAGCTGTTCCTCAAGGTTGAAAAATGATTCCAGATGAGTGAAACAAGAATTCACTCTGTCTTATGTTATCCTTTGGCCAGGATTTCTTTAACCACTTTACATTCATTATTATCTGTAATAGTTTGCTGGCGTGAATTATAGAAAAAGGTCAGTTTTTTATGATCAATTCCAAACAAGTGTAATAACGTTGCATGATAGTTATTAGTACTGAATTTATTAACAATCGCTTTGTGGCCGAATTCATCTGTCTCTCCATAAGCAATGCCCCCTTTAAATCCACCACCTGCAAGCCACATGGAAAACCCTTGTCCGTTATGATCTCGTCCTGCTTTTTCGGGCGCCCCCTGATTTTGAGTCACAGGCAACCGGCCGATTTCACCCCCCCAATGCACAACAGTTGAATCCAGAAGCCCTCGCTGTTTTAAATCTTTTAGCAAAGCAGCAGAAGGCTGATCCGTTTTCTGACAACAACTCGGCAATGCATTGATAATATTGGAATGATTATCCCAAATCTGACCGGCAATAAAGAGTTGAACAAAGCGAACCCCTCTTTCTACCAGCCGACGTGCAATTAAACAGCGTGTGCCATATTCCCGAGTCGGGTCTTTGTCCAGTCCGTACATGTCCTGAGTTGCTTTGGTTTCCTTCGAAATATCAAAAGCTTCCAGTGCAGCGGTCTGCATACCAGCAGCTAATTCATAACTTGCAATTCGGGCTTCTAAATCAGATTCACCAGGGTGTTTTTCAAGATGTTTTTCGTTTAGTTCCTTCAAAAACTGAAGATTCTGGGCCTGTAGTTCTCCTTTTAGATGAGAAGGAGGATTCAAATTCAAGATGCGCGGTTCTTTAGGTCGAGCAACCGTCCCCTGAAACAAAGGAGGCATCCAGCCGTTTGACCAATTGCGGACTCCATCAACTGGAAGACCACCCGGATCTGTCATCACCAGATAAGCAGGTAAATTCTGATTTTCTGTTCCTAATCCATAAGTAATCCACGAACCAAGAGCAGGCCGACCTGGCTTGGGCACTCCTGTATTCATCGACCAGATGGAAGGTTCGTGCCCGTTGATATTGGTATGAGCTGAACGAATCACACAGACGTCATCAATCACTTCGCTTAACTTTGGCAGTAATTCGGAAACTTCTGTTCCACAATTACCCTGCTTTTTAAATTTCCACGGGCTTCCCAAAAGTTTTTTACTGGCAGCTTTAATAAAACTGTAAGTGATATCACCTTGAAAATCAGTTCCATTCCGCTTTGTCAGTTCCGGTTTAGGGTCCAGTAAATCCATGTGGCTCGGACCACCATTCATGAATAGCGAAATCATTGCCTTGGCTTGCGGTTCATGATGAGGCTTTTTCGGAAGCATATCAAAACGTTTATTCTCATCACCAATACCTGCAGGTTTTCCAAGTAAACCTTCCTGATTCAACAAAGTCGCAAGAGCAATACCACCGATTCCCATTGCATTACGCGCAAGAAAACCCCTTCGGCTCAGGTAGTCCGTGTTATCTGGAATTATTTGTTCGGCCATTCAAATTAACCCTTTATTGAAACAGGAAATGCTTGAATTTTACTTTTCCAATTCAATCCACATATAAAAACTCATTAGAACTTAAAAGAATCTGGCAAAGATTCGTCATTGCCTGTAATTCAGGTGCAGGTTTCGTCCCTTTTTTCTTATCCGTTTTCTTCTCTTTTGATTTAAGGTACTCAACCTGTTTATTTAAAAACTGTTTCGCTTTTTCAAGTTCTTTATCCGTTACTGATCTTGTATAGGCCAGCATCCACGCATTTTTAATCTGGCTGGAGGTATCTTTTTTCGAAAGTTCAACAACCCGGTTTGCAAAATAACTGGCATATTGCAATATAAATTTGCTATTCATCATGGTTAAAGCTTGAGTTGCAGCAGTTGAAGAAATCCGTCGATCACAATTCACTTTCATCACCGGTGCATCAAACACACGAGTGATAGCAAGTGGGCGGCTTCTCCTGACTTGAATGTAGATAGAACGTCGGTTCTCTTTGCCATTCATGGGAATATTTGCACCTGGACGATTGGCTGATCCTTTTTTATCAACGCCAATAACCACCTGCCCCACTCCATCTTCTTTCACCGGAACGGGCGATCCGTACATTTTCGGGTTCAATACTCCACTAGTTGCAAGAACACTATCCCGAATCACTTCTGCATCCAACCTGACAACAGGCATATGCCAATAAGTTGTGTTGCCAGGATCTTTTTTCACAAATTGAGAATTTTGAACGGAAGCCTGTCGATAAACGGTCGACTTCATAATGATTCGGTGCAAATGTTTCATGCTCCAACCATTTTCCATGAACTCACTCGCCAACCAGTCAAGTAATTCTGGATGCGTTGGTTTGCCGCCGAGGTTCCCAAAATCTCCGGGAGAATTCACAATCCCTTTTCCAAAATGATGAAGCCACACACGGTTCACAATCACACGTGCAACCAACGGGTGCTTTCCATTTGTCAGCCATTTTGCATATGCTAGCCTTCGCCCGGTAGAAGGAATGGAAGGATCATTCAAAGGTGCAGTAAACTGCTTCCCTTCCGCTGCAGTAACGGTCAGGCCTCCCGGTAAAATTTCCTGTTTTGGTTGCGAATGTTCTCCGCGATGAAACAGGAATGTTTTAGGAATTTTATTTCCCGGCTCTGATAAAACTCTGACAAAATCCTCAGGCTTTTTCCTGGCCCGAATTTTGGCAACTTGAGCAGACAGTTTTTTGAGTTCCTCTGCAGCTTTCGGATTATATTGATATAAGTTTCCTGGAGTAATATTCAAACTTGGATGTTTTTTGAAATACTCTTTCTGTTCAGCGGTCCTTTTGCCAGCAGGTGTTTCGTATGCCTTACGAAGTTTTCCACGAATCGCTTTATCGTATTTTTTCAGTTCTTTATCAAGTTCTGATTGAATGTACTTGTTTTGTTTTTCGGTTCTTTCTTTGGCAATCACATTGGCTTCCTGATTGATCTTATTTGCCAATGCGCGATCTTCATCCGTGTATAATGAAACTCGTCTTTGATTTGGAACTCGCCAGTTTTTCCAGTCGTAAGCAGGTTCAAACAACGCCCGCATACGGTAGTAATCCGTCTGCAAAATTGGATCATAGCGATGATCATGACACTGCGCACAACCAACTGAAACCCCTAATAATGAAGTGGAAACAATTTTAATTGTATCTGTAACAACTTGATTTCTTTTAACGTCCTGTTCCCCTCCACTCCCTGTTCCATCTGCAGCCATCCGCAAGAATCCGGTTGCAACCAATTTCTCAATTTGATCAGGCTTGAGATTCTTATAGGGTGGTTTAACCAATTCATCCCCAGCCAACTGTTCGATAATAAACTGGCTGAAAGGTTTATCCTGATTGAAGGACCGAATCACATAATCGCGATATCGGAATGAATACGCCCTGACGGAATCCAAATTGTTGGATCCTTCAGAATCTGCATAGCCTGCAACATCCAACCAATGTCGTCCCCATCGTTCGCCATAATGTTTGGAATCAAGTAGACGGTCAACCAATCTTTCATGGGCTCCCGGCTTCGTATCAATCAGGAATTCAATAATCTCATCTGGTTGAGGAGGAAGTCCGGTTAAATCATAAGTTGCTCTTCTGATATAAGTCAGCTTTTCGGCATCAACAGAAAACACAACGCCCTTTGAATGCATTTGCGGAAGAAGCAACGCATCAATCGGAGTTCTAACTCGATCTTTTGGTGGATGTGTTGGAATATTTGGTTTTGTAATCGGATGGAACGCCCAGTACTCTCGGTCCTCCGGGGTGATTCCTAAACCTTCATCCAGCTTTTCCGGTTCTGCCCGAGCAGTGAATGCTCCCGATAGAATCCATTTTTTGACTAATTCAATTTCAGCGTTCTCCATTTTGGTGTTGCCCGGGGGCATTTCACCTTCACTGATTTTTTCAATTAGCAGGCTTTTTTTTGGTTGACCGGGAACTATCGATGGACCTGATTCGCCACCCTTCACCATGAAGCGCCTCAACCGTAAATCCAGTTCACCTTCACGCTCACCTTGAGAACCATGACAGTCGAAACAATGTTTTCGGAGAATGGGACGTATATGTTTCTCAAACGTAATTTCAGCCTTTGGAGAAACAGAACCTTTTGCCTCTTTCTTAACTGAAGCGGTATCTCCTGAAACTGTTTCAATTCCAATGATTGGCGCACAGAATATGAGGACTAAAACCAGCAATCGCATAACCGCATCCTGTTTAATGACCTACTCTTATAATCAAATCAATATGCCTTTATGTATCCAATTCTAAGTCAATTCGGAAAAGATTCAATACAGACCTGCGAATTAGACCATAATCGACCTTAAACTATAATTATTACAGTTTGCTCAATTTAAGAGATTTCCACGGGATTTCAGGCCGTTATTATCACAACCAGGTCATCAGAGCTGTTAATTTCAATTTGAATCTTCAAAAACAGTTCAATTGAGTATTAATCTCCATGAACGATTAGTTATTATTGAATCTTGTTCTCTGATTCAGTGAAGTCTAAATTAAAAAAGATTTCGGACTGAATACTTTTTACCCCACAATCTTATTATTCAACTTTGGTGAAATTATGCGACATTCTATTATTGCTTCTCTTCTTCTTATCGTTGCTTTGAACCACTCATCATTGCACGCAGCACATCCAAACAAAGTTGTGTATGAAGGAAAAGAAGGAATCGGCCAGGGGAAACATATTGTTTTCATCGCGGGAGATCAGGAATATCGCGGAGAAGAGACACTCCCTGCTCTTGCGAGAATTCTTGCAAAATATCACGGATTTAAATGCAGCGTTATTTTCACGACGGACCCTGAAACAGGTGACATCAAACCGGGCAGTTCACATATCTCCGGATTGGAAGCATTAAAAGATGCAGACCTGATGGTGATCTTTCTCCGGTTTCAGAATTTTCCACATGATCAAATGCAACACTTTGTTGATTACATTAACCGTGGTGGTCCCGTTGTCGGACTCCGAACTTCCACACATTCATTCATGATCAAAGAAGGACCGTACGCAAAATATTCCACCTATTATAAAGGGGAAGAATACAAAGACGGATTCGGCAGGCAAGTTCTGGGAGAAACATGGGCAGGACATTACGGGAAAAATCATCAACAAAGTTCGCTGGTCATTCCCACTAAAGAACAATCAAACCACCCCATATTCAAAGGCGTTAAGAACATGCATGTTCAATGTGGTGGCTACAAAGCTTACCCGATTGAAGGTTCAGTCCATTTAGCGACCGGAAGAATTCTCAATGGCATGAAAGCAGATGCAGATCCTGATAAAACAAAAGAAGAACTGCCGGTCGTCTGGACACGGGCATACAAAAGTGAATCAGGAAAAGTAGCACGAGTCTTCACGACAACGCATGGGGCTTCTGAAGATATTCTCAACCCTGGTTTTCGTAGAATGCTTCTGAACAGTTGCTTCTGGGCACTCAGCATGGAAAGTGATATCAAACCCGATAGCCCTATTGATTTTGTTGGTGCCTACAATCCGACTACATTCAAATTTGAAGGACACCGTAAAGGGGTTAAACCATCTGATATTGCAGACTGGAATTCCCCTATTCTCGGTCCAGCAAAATAGAGAGCTCATAATCAGTTCCTTGGCAGCTTTTTGATATACGTACTCAAAGAACCTTATAAAGCAGCGTGACATCCCTTGACGACACAATCCTGAATGCGATATATAGACAGTTCATAACCTCGGTTGTTAAGTTAACGCCCTTTGTACCGGCGGAACAGGCAGCCATCCTTCTCGATATGAAACTGAATCACCATGATTTCTATTCAGCTCCCCGATGGTTCCTCTCACGAATATTCTGACTCCGTCACTGCTTTGGAAGTTGCCGAAAATATTGGCTCTCGACTCGCTTCCGCCGTCATCGCTGCTGAAGTTGATGGAAATATTATTGATTCCACACTTCCATTAGCTGATGCAACTGAAAACAGACCAATCGTTTTAAGACTTCTCACTGATCGAGATCCTGAAACTCTTGGAGTTCTCAGGCATTCCTGTGCTCACGTGATGGCTCGCGCTATTATGCGAGTCTTCCCGGATGTTGGCCTTGCATTCGGACCGACTCTTTCAAATGGTTTTTATT
>JAJRVU010000449.1 GCA_024277145.1 Planctomycetota bacterium | reverse complement strand
TGATTGCAGTAATAATAAACGGTTTGTTTCGTTTTTTAATCAGGCCTGCATTAGAGAAGTTATCGCTGAATCGGACTGTATCTTTTGCAGTCAGACCAAGAAAAAGAGAAGTGGTTGAGTTTCCTGCAGCACCGTTCCAGTTTGATAAAATCGTTCGATGTCCTGGAGTTCCTTTGTCATTGACCACTGCGATGATGGTGCATTCCTGATTCTTCAGGAGTGATCCCTTCAAGTGTAGGAAACGTCCTTTACCATCAAAGGAAAGGGCCAATTGACCGTTCGATCTGTTGCTCTTAAATTGAGGTTGATGTTTAATATCTGATTGCCAGGCGTGATGATTATGTCCGGATTGGTCTTCCCATAAAGAGACACGACCTGTTGAATCCATTTTAACTCCTTGATCTGATCGGAGATGCAGGACAAGAGAATCGTTAACGTTTTCTATTTTTGTTGCCAATTCTTCAGTCTGCTGGTAGTCAACTTTTTTAAATCGTTCTGTTTGAACAGAAAGATGATGCAAAGCGAGTTTTACTTCATAAGTTGTTGGTTTCCGGCCATAAACTTTAATCCAGAGTTTTTGTACCTGCGATAATTGATCAGAATGGTTATCTAAAATGTCACGGGCAATTTTATTGCTGCGATCATGAACAAAAGAATTATTCATCAAGGTAAGGGCTTGCGTGGGAACCGTTGTGATATCTCTTTTTCCACACGATTGCGTGGAGTCACATAAGTCAAAAGTTGTCATCATCGGTGGCAGGAGTCCCCGTTTTGAATAAATATAGAGACTTCGTCGTGATTGTTCTTCAGGAGTTGAAGCATTCCATGCTTTTGATTTCATTGAAAGTCCTTCAAGTGCTTCCGGGCTGATAGTGGGACGAAATCCAGGCCCACCTATTCGAAGATCCAATTCTCCTGCTGCTGATAACATGGAGTCTCGAAGCGCCTCTGCATCAAGGCGTCTTCGTTCTGCATGCCACCAATTGCGATTTCCTGCATCCTGTTGATTCTGTTTTACATATTGAGGATGTAATGATGATTGTTTCCATGTTTTTGAAGTTAAAATTAATTTGTGGATTCGTTTGATCGTCCAACCTCCGTCAATAAATTCTTTGGCAAGCCAGTCGAGCAGTTCAGGATGTGTTGGTGGATTAGCCAGAAATCCAAAATTATTAGGCGTGCGAACAATTCCGTTTCCAAAATGATGCAACCATAATCGATTCACCATAACTCGTGCAGCCAGAGGATTTTTCGGGTCACTAATCCATCTGGCAAGTTGCAGTCGGCGATGAGAAGTTTTTGCTTTTTCAGGGGCTGAATCAAATGTGCGTTCGAGTATAGGAATTATGGAAAGTGAGGCGGGGGCTATCTTTTGAAGTGGATGATCTCTTTCTCCGTTTTTGAGAAGATGTAACGGTCGTGGTTTTGAGTTTAAATCAGTCCAGCCGAGGACATCTTTGTAACCGAGTTCTTCCGGTTTAGGGCCACCCAGAAATTTTGAACTTCGTGCACCAATCGGACCTGCCCAGAATGCTGAACCCATCCTGTAATAATCTTCCTGTGTAATGGCGTCAAATTTATGCTCATGACAACGAGCACATTTTACGGTCAAGCCTATGAATGCAGAAGAAGTAGTATGAATCAAATCTTCAAGCCGTTCGTATTGGTAATCTCCCGGATCGTTCGGTTCATCGTTCCATGTTCCCAACCTGAGAAAACCGGTTGCGATGACGGACTGTTTCGTTTTATTCGGAATTTCATCGCCTGCCAGTTGTTCCATAATAAACTTCTGATAAGGCATGTCAGAATTAAATGCTTTGACAACCCAATCACGATACTTCCAGGCAAAAAGTTTTTCCTGATCTCGTTCGTATCCGCTTGTATCTGCGTATCGAACAAGGTCAAGCCAATATCGTCCCCATCGTTCTCCATATTGAGGAGACTCAAGTAAGGTGTCAATGATTTTTTCCCATGCCTGTGGTGAGGAATCTTTTTTAAAATTCTCAATTTGTTCATGAGAAGGGGGAAGCCCTGTCAGGTCATAGTAAACACGTTTTATCAAAGTTGTTTTATCTGCAGGTGGAGCAGGGGACAACTTTTCTTTTTCCAGTTGGGCAAGGATAAATGCATCAATGGGATTTTTTGGCTGTGCGGAGGTTTCAAGTCTTGGAATATTCGGCCGATGAATGGGTTGCAGAGACCACCAGTCCCGCCCTGCGCGAACATCGTTTGTTCTTTCAAACCAGTCAAGGGTCCGTTTTTTGGGCCACTTGGCGCCTGCAGCTATCCAACGTTCCAACAGGGCAATTTCTTTTGGTGGAAGTTTCTGAGGAAGGCCTTTTATTTCCGGGGGCATTTCCGAATCATGAATTCGTTCGAGCAAATAGCTTTCTTTGGGTGAATCAAAATCGGTAACTGGTCCTGAATCTCCTCCTTTTAACAAGCCTTCTTTAGAAGTGAGAACAAGATTTCCTGACGGGTTTCTAGCTTGATGACATTCAATACATCGCTTGATAAGAAGGGGCGCAATATCGGTTTCGAAGTCCGGTTCTGCACCACTTGTACTATCGTTCGATAAAACAAACAGAGAGATTGTAAAAGTGAATAAACAAAAAAAACGGGAAACCATCTGGCTGACTCCAGAACTGCAGAATAAAACGGCTAATATCTACTATCCAGCCTACATGACATTCTTCTTTTGTCAATGCAATTTAAAGACGTAATATTCATATGAGGCCTTCAAAAAAGTGTAAAAGAACGGCATAAGAAAGTCATTTGGCAGCTTAGGAAGGTCTCAATGAAAAAACCACCTGCCACCCTGAATCATTGGACGAAATCAGAATAGCAGGCAGCTGGGTAATATCGTTCGTAAACTCAATGGAGTTTAAAGATATTAAATAAGCAACATTATTTGGAAGGATGGTTTTGCGTTAAATATGAATCGCAGAACCTCCATCAACTGTGAGAGTCTCTCCCTGAATGAGATCACTTAATGGACTTGCAAGGAACAGGATTGAATTGGCAACGTCCTCCGGAAGAAGTTCCCGGTCGCCAACCATGCTTTTGTTTTCTCGTTCAGCAAACATACGATCCGAGAATGGAATTCTGCGTGTGGAATCAGTTTCGACAAGTCCCGCTTTCACAACATTCACATTAATCCCGCGATCTCCTACTTCCAGGGTGAGGTGTCGTGCAATACTTTCCATTGCTGCCTTGGAACCGCCAATCAAACCGTACATCGGCAATGCCATGTGAGAACCATGACTGGAAATGCCGATCACTTTTCCACGATCAGGACCTTTCTCCAACAATTCAACAGAATATTTTACAAGGTTCACCATTGCCAGAACATTGATATTCATCGTGGTGTTGAAATGGCGAGTGTTTGATGCAAGTAATGGTCGGAAACCACCGGTTGCTGCATTGCTGACAACTATATTAAGTTGGCCAATATGTTCTTTAACGAACTCCATCATGGATTTGACATCTTCCTCTTCACCGATATCGGCTTTGACAACATAAGCCTTTCGACCCATCTGTACAATTTCTTTGGCGACTCCCATCGCAGCACTCTGGGAAGTGGCATAATTAACGATGACGTCTGCCCCTGCCTGTGCCAGTTTCAAAGCACTCGCACGTCCAATTCCTCGCGAGCTTCCTGTGACCAATGCTGTTTTACCTGTTAAGTTAATCATTTTATTACCCAGTTTTTTAAAAAATGTTTATCGAAAAATAAATTTGAAGCCAATTATTATTTTAGGACTTCGATCAGGATTGCAGTGTGACAGTCAAACTGTTTTTCCTGAAGATGACAAAGGTGTGTGATGTTTTCTCCATACACGATAAAATTATATGATCCTTCAGATGAGCGAAGTATT
>JAJRVU010000448.1 GCA_024277145.1 Planctomycetota bacterium | reverse complement strand
TAATAATCCGGTTAAGAAAAATTCATCAGAAGAAAAGATCCATTTGCAGCCGGGGATGTACGGGACGGTTTCTGTCCTGATCAAAGAATGGAAAAGTTTAACGGTTGTGCCGGTATCCGCAGTACAGAGAGACCAATTGGAACAACCGTACGTAGTTGTTGTAAGCGATAATGTTTGCCATAAGAAGCCTGTGGAAATTGTGTTCAATGACGCGAAGACTGTAGGGATTGAATCAAATATCAAGGTTGGTGAAATTGTTGTGTTAAACCCTGCGGGTAATCTGAAGGACGGGCAGAAAATTGTGTTAAAAGCCAAGTAATCCTAAGATGTGATAGTCTCGGCATGGTCGATACAGCGAGAACAATGCGTTGTATCCTCTTAACCTATAAAGGTGTGGACCATGTCCCTGAAATCTGTATCAAGTATACTTATGCTGATTCCGTTTACCGTTGTAACCGGATGCCAGGGATATAAGTCTTTCAGTTCCCGAAATCAATTAGGCTCGTCAAAACTCGTTGAAATGGAGTCGGCTGAAGAGGACTTTTCTCTCAAATTATCAAAAAAGAAGAAACCGATATTTTCGTTTTTTGATGCAAATCGTTCTGAACAAGAATTGCTTGACGATAAAGAAATGTACGATTTTCTGAAAGAAAGTGATTCACTCGGTTCCAGTGATAAAACTGAGAAAGTGAAAACTGCTGAATCTATAAGTGAAGAAGAAACTAGAATTGCCTTGCAGGAAGAAGATGGTTCACAAAACAGGCTGGTTTTTCACACTCTTGATGGATCGATTCAATTAGTCAATCTTGTTGATGGCGATTTACCTGAGTTGGCTGCAGATGGACAAGTTGTCCCAGTTGAAGAACCGAAAACTTTCGGGGCCAATTCTTATCCGATTGATCTTCCCGCAACTTTACGATTGGCCGGAGCTGATAACTGGAATGTTCGACTGGCAGTCGAACAGATCAACGAAGCATATTCTCGTCAGGAAAAAGCGAAAGCAATGTGGGTTCCTTCCCTGAATGTAGGGATTGGGTATACAAAACATGACGGACAAATTCAGGCAACCAATGGACAAGTGATTGATGTCAGTCGAAATTCTTTGTTTGTAGGTGGTGGGGCAATCACTTCTGCTGCACCTCCTCTTACTGGAGGGGCAGGGGGACCTGCACGATTGGGAGTTGATCTTTCCTTGACAGATGTCATATTTTCGCCACTCGCTGAATGTCAGTTGTATCAGGCTTCCCGCTCAAAATACACTGCAATATTTAATAATACATTATTGGAAGCCTCTTTAGCTTATTACGATTTAGTAAAAGCCCAGGGATCTTTGGCCATTGCGAAAAAAAATCTTGCTAATGCGGAAGAGCTGTTTAAGATGACAGACGGATTTGTGAAAGCAGGAAAAGGTTCACGTGCGGATGTTTCAAGGGCAGTTGTGGAAGTGAGCAAAAGAAAACAGGTAATTGTCAAAGAAGAACTTTCCATGAAAATGGCTTCAACAAATCTTGTGAGAATTTTACAAATTAACCCGGAAGAAATTGGAACTCAAACGATACTTGTTGCATTGGAAGATCAATTACTTCCCGTTTCATTGATTCAGGAAACAACTCCGTTGGATGAACTGATTGTTCAAGGGCATACTTTTCGCCCGGAATTAAGTGAGCAAGCATCACGGATGGAAGCAAGCCGAATTCGTGCACGGGCAGAACATTGGCGACCTTTCCTTCCTAATCTTCATATGGGAGCATCAGGCGGTGCGTTTGGCGGGGGTGTGAACGGCAGCCTCAATGGCTTGGATGGGCGAAGCGATTTTGATTTACTGGCGGTCTGGCAGATTGAAAATCTGGGATTAGGAACGCGTGCCCGAAGACGTCAAATGAATAGTCTGTACCACCAAAGTGTCATTACCACGAACCGAACTTATGATGTCGTTTCTGCAGACATTACCAATGCCTGGAACACCGTTCATGCACAACGAAAACAGATTGAACTGGCAGAAGAAAATATTAAAAGAGCTTCTGAATCTTATGACCAGAATATTGCCCGAATTCGCGGATTAGCCGGCTTACCTCTTGAAGGGTTACAAGCTCTCTCTGCTGTGGCAGAAGCCCGTCAAACTTACCTGATTGCTATCATTTCTTATAATCAGGCACAATTGAACCTGCTCCGCTCCATCGGCCGACCTCCCGGCATCACAGAATAAACGTTGCTTTTTTAGCGGTTAATATTATGATGTGATCATGCGACATGAGTCGTGTCTTCTGTAGTCATTTCTGTAGGTTAGGCTGTGTCTGACGAGAGTGATATTTTAACACGAAGTCACGAAGGGCACCAAGTATTTATTGGACATTCATTTAGGGGTGGCCCGACCAACTTGTTTGGTTGGGTGCCAAAGGCACAAGAAGGATAACCTTCTTGGTTCAATATTAATCAATGGTCTGCACAGCAGACCCTACAATTTCCGGTTATCATTGATTGAATTCATATCATGAAATTGAACAAGAAACGTAAAATTATCCTGGCTGTGGTCGTTGTTCTTATTCTGCTTCCCGCGATCTTTTGGAAACAAATCGCCATTCGTTATCATATATTTAGTTTTCATTCAATGGTGGCAGGAATGAAGAGTGTTAATAGTCTTAATCAATTCAAATACGTTAGTCTAGGAAAAAACGATTTGTGGCAGATATCTGATTATAATCTCGTTCAATTAGTTAAATTAGATTATCTTCAGCATGTTGTTTACACCTACAAAAATATAAAAAAATCTAGTCCTGAATCGAAACATCTTCGTGATGTACTATGGGATAAATATCCAGTTTACTTTGAATTCTCAACTGATTGTCATTTTGGAAATAAAGCAGAACTAGCTAGTATTGAAATCTGGTACGAACCCAAGTATCACGGCGATTGGCAGAAGTTTTTTAAAGAGACAGACGTGCCAGATTACAAAAGCAAATTTCAGGTTGAAGATGAAAAAGAGGTCGAGCCAGCTGTCAATATCGAGGGGGAGTAGGGTCTGCTGTGCAGACCATTGATTAAAGTAAACATGCTGTTGTCGGTCAGTTTTGCAGATCATTGAGATACAACACGTATCAATTTGTTTTTAATAATCAAACCAGAAGCCGGCACCGATTAGTTGTTCGTTTCTTTTGTAGAAAGCGTATTGGCTGGATTTTCCATTGAAATATTGAAGTCCAAATCGGAAAAGCCGATCAGATCGGGGGCCTCGCCATTGCCAGCCTGCAAGAATATTCAGGTTGCCACCGAAATCATGTTCTTCAAACAGCATGCCATTGATTCCAAAGAAAGGAGCACCTCGGCCGCCGTTACCCCAATGCGGACTGTACTCTGCACCGAATTGAAATTCCCACGGTTGTGCAAAATTGGAATTAAATGCATAAGCTCCTTCAGAATAAAGGCGTAAATCTTTCGTCAGGTAATATCCAAACCCGAGAACAATTGAGTCTCTTACATAATTGATTCGTTGAAAACCGGGATTCCGTATAAGGTATTCATCACCAACATGGGCACTGATGTGGTAATAAGCGAGTTTCATCTGTAATGGTCCGTTTGACCATGTGAGCGGAATTCCAAAACGGAAGTCTGCTGATTCCAGATCTTCACCAAATTCCATATCCAAACGTGGAAAAACTGCTCCTTCCATATCAAGTTGCCAACCCTGTGGCCTGATAGTATTAGAAGTTCCTTTTCTGAGTAATCCAAATCGACCTCCTAAAGTTACATCCCAAATCCAGCCTCGGTTGCTATCGTATACCCAGACCGATTTAAAACGCGGTTCTTTTGGTCCCGCCAGATAAGATTTGTAAACAAGACCATCCGGCAGCCATTCCCATTCCCAATCCCGTGGTGAAGAATATTCAGCAGTTCCTTGTGGGACGCTTCCATAATATTGTGGAACAGGACTCGCTTCCGTTGCTGGCCCTGCCGATTGGCAGTTTGGGCAGTTTTCCTGAGTCGATGGAATTTGGTGTGAAGAGGGAAGTTGATAGCTGATCTCTTCTGCATGAATTGCAGATGGCCCACCTGATTCAAAGAACAGGATAAGGCATACAAATATCGTGAGGAAATGAATTCGATGAATGGTCACAGAACGCTTTCGTGTGGATCAATTAAAAATGAATGGATCTGGAATAATAGAAAGAAATGATTAAAATGATCTGTAGAAGATCAGATGATAAAGAGTGAAATCGTAGCAGAATATCCTGAATAGGAACAGAGAACTTTACGGAGACATGAAACGGTCTTAAGTTCTTGTCATTAATAAGGTTAGGGGGGGCTATTCAGGGGTAGTTATGATAATTCTGTCGGGAATTGAGTCATCTTATCAATACCATCTTCGGTGACGTGATAGATTTCCTCAATTCTTATTCCTGCATTTAAAATGTCTCCATATAGACCCGGTTCAATGGTGAAAACATCCCCGATTTCAAACTGGTCGTTCCAATGAGGATTAATTCGAGGGGCTTCATGTTGATTGATACCAATTCCGTGTCCTAAATGGTGAGGAAACGAGAGGTCTTCATAAACGTCCAGCATGTCGTATGCTTCTTCATAAATATCTTTACAGCGAACACCCGGACGAATTGATTTTTCAACAAATTCAAAAACTTCCAGAAGGGAATCTCTTGCTTCAAGTTGTTCATCAGAAGGTGAGCCAACAGAAAAACTTCTGCACATGTCACATCGATAACCATGAACCTCAATGGTTAAATCAAGAATGGCCATCTCGCCTTGAATTGCTTTTTTTCTTCGTGGCAGTCCGCCTGCTCCACCAATTTGAAAATCGTTTCCGACATCACCAATAGGTTCCCCAATCCATTCCGTTGCAACTTGGTGAATTCCCGCAAACAGATCCGCTTCAGAAATTTCTGCTTTCAGGTTCTCTTTTGCATATTGGTAAGATTTTTCAACAGCCTGTATCAGTTGTTTAATGAAATCCAGTTCATCGATATCTTTGCATCTTCTCATGGAAAGAATGGAATCAGAAAAGTCAACAATTTCCATCTCTGGAAAAAAATGATTCCATAACGGGAGATCGCTGCCCAGTTTTTTTATGGGACCGAGAGATTTATTGAGAGCTTCATAAGCTGATTTTAATTGGTGATCTTTTATTGTTCCCAAGTGATTGGATCCATAAATCTGAACCTGATCGACTTTAATTTTACTTTGTTCTTCTTCAGAAACGGGAAGAGGAGCAATGAGAGTGCAAGGGCCATCTTTTTCAATAAGGACAACCGGGGAAAAAACCGTTCGAATCCAGTATCCTGTCAGGTAATGAACATGCCGGGGATCACTGATTAAAACAGCATCAAGATGAAGGGATTTCAGGTATTCCTGAATCAGGAATTGTCTTTGTTCACAGCCTGATTTTGAGAGTTGAAGGCTGGGATAGGGCGAAGGCATTGTATTGTTTCTTATTGTATATTTTCTTACGGTATTGTTTATTAGGAGAAGAGCTCTTTGATAGGTTGCCCATCTGGTATAACAAGTGTTGGACGACCGGTGTAATCTTCAAAGATAGTATCTAAAGGAACCCCGAGGTATTGGTAAAGAGTTGCCTGGAAATCATTCGGCTTGATCAATCGGTCAACGACTTCATCCCCTTTATGATTTGTTTTTCCGATGACCTGTCCCATTGAAAGGCCACCCCCTGCCATCAGGAGAGACATCGATTTCCCCCAATGTTCTCGACCGGGCTGCCCTTTGAAATTACTCAGTTTCGGGGTGTGGGACATTTCCCCCATGACAAGAACCATTGTATCTTCGATTAACCCACTTTGCGACAAGTCTTCTATTAATGCAGAAACAACCTGATCCAGAATTGGTAATCGAGCTTTCATTTCCGTGAAAATATTCCAGACGGATGCATGGTCGTCCCAACTGAAAGCTTTTTGCCCCGGAACATGAGGGAAGTCAATCGAAACAGTTCTCACTCCTGCTTCAACAAGCCTGCGAGCTAACAAGCAACGTTGCCCGACGGTATGTCTTCCGTATCGATCACGTGTTTTATCATTTTCCTGGTTAATGTCAAAAGCTTTCTGAACTTCCTGACTCACAAGCATGTCAACAGCTTGTAAATTAAATTCGTCTATGGAGTCCATCATTCCCGATTGATCAACGGTTCGTTTGAATTGATCTATTTGTTTGAGCAGGCTCATTCGATCATGAAAACGAGGTTGAGTGATTTGATTTAAACCGAGGTTGGGGACCTTGAAGTTTTTATCATTGGGATTGGATCTGACAGGGTAGGGTTCGTGTGCAGAACCAATATAGGCACCACCTTGATATCGTGCGCGAGGCATGGAAACCTGAGTTGGAAATCCCCGCTTTTTGGGACCAAGAACTTTACCCGTGACCGACCAGATATCGGGATGATCCGGTTTATAGGGTGGGCTTTCAATCGGGTTCCCTTTATAGCCAGTGAGGACGGTATGTGTACTGTTCATGTGGCCGGTACTGTGATGGCTTAATGAACGAATCAGGCTGAGATGTTCTGCTTGTTTTCCAATGAGCGGAAGGTGTTCGCTGATTTCCATACCGGGAACGGTTGTCGGAATCGGGACAAATTCACCACGATATTCCACAGGAGCATTCGGTTTTAAATCAAATGTCTCCATATGACTCGGGCCACCCCAAAGCCAGAGAACAATTAGAGACTTCTGACGAGACGATGGTTTTCCACTTTTTTTGGCAAGTCCTTCCACCCTGAGGAGATCAGCCATCCCCAATGTACCACAGCCTGTCATTCCCAGCTTGAGAAAATCTCGACGGGCCTTTGTGCCGATACAGTTTTGAATTGTTTTGTCTTGCAGAGGCATCATACTCTCCACGAAAAATGGTAAACAGCAGGCAATAATCTGATATCTAAATAAACCGATATCCAGAGGAAACGGGATGAAGTATCAATGTTTATTGAAATATTATAGTATCAGTTGAATTGCGACTTGCCAATAATAAATAACGAATCTTCATTAAATACGGTTGGTTCTTGAGGTTTTGAATTTAATCTTATCGACGGGATGGGTATGTATTTCTCTATCCAGACAATATAATGAAATTCTGAATAATAAAATTCTGAACGATTTTTTATAATAGCATCACCTTTAAAATTTACCGCTTCTGGATATTAAAAGCATGACTGAGCCAGTCAAACAAGCCATTCAAACAGTTTTAGAAAATCGGGACATACCTGAAGAAAAAATGTATCAGGCCATTTCCAGTATTATGGATGGTGATGTGGATGAAGTGAATATTGCATCCTTACTAACTGGCTTGAGGATGAAAGGGGAATCGGTTTCTGAAATTGTCGGGGCTGCCCGGGCGATGAGGGATCACGCAACCCGAATTCCAACCACACAAACAGGGCTACTGGATACTTGCGGAACGGGGGGAGATTCTCTTCATACTTTTAATATCAGTACCGCTTCTTCATTGGTGATTGCATCTGCAGGAGTTCCTATTGCCAAACATGGAAATCGTTCTGTTTCGAGTTCAAGTGGGGCAGCTGATGTTCTGGAAGAACTGGGAGTGAATATTGAAATTTCGCCCGAGTCTGTTTCAGAATGCATTCAAAAAATTGGAATCGGTTTCTGTTATGCTCGACTGTTGCATAGCGCCATGAAACATTCAGCTCCTGTCCGTGCAAAATTGGGCTTTCGGACACTTGTTAATTTATTAGGACCACTCACAAACCCCGCTGGTGCGGAATATCAGCTGATGGGAACAATTTCCATTTCTGTTGCAGAAAAACTGGCCAATGCGTTGAATCAACTAGGATTGAAAAAAGGGTTTGTCGTTTGTGGAGCAGGGGAGCTTGATGAAATCAGTCTTTGGGGAGAGACGACGGTTTTTCAGATTGAAGAAGGAAAAGTTGAAAAACTGGTCTGGAATGCAGAAACATTCGGCTTGCCCGAATGTGACGTGAAAAAACTGCAGGTGAAAAATGCAAAGGAAAGTGCAGGAATTATCAAGGGGATATTTTCCGGAGAGAAAGGGCCTTGTCGAGATATGGTTGTTGCCAATTCCGCTGCAGGATTATTGCTGACATCCAAAGCAGATTCAGTTCGGGATGCAGTTGCTCTTGTTCGGGATATTCTTGATTCAGGAAAAGCAGCCGAACGCATGAATGAACTTACGCAACTGACGCAGTCCATGAAATCTTAACCGTGACGATTTCACAATTATTATAGCAGGAGGAAAGAATTAATGCCTTTTATCGATATTGATCAAGTTCAGGCGATTGAACCGGTTCCCGGCTGTCGAATGAGAACCCCTTACGGGGAAAATATCATGCTTTCCTATCTGGAAATTGATGAAGGAGCGGTGATTCCTTTGCACGATCATCCGCATGAGCAGGCGGGTATGTTGCTGAAAGGAAAACTGGAATTCACTTTAGGGGATGAAACTCGAATAGTCGAAGCAGGGGCTATGTTTATTATTCCGCCAAATGTTCCTCATACCGTCACAGCAATTGATGGTCCCGCAGTTATCCTGGATGTGTTCAGTCCTGTCCGGGAAGATTATGCAGAAATGTATAACAAATACATTCCAACTAAGTCTTAAATCGAAGCTTGGAAGAGTACCGTTCCTACTTTCTGGAATACACCCGGAAAGGCATATATTCGAAGATTTACCGAATTCAGAGCAGGGGTTTTCCTTATGGCCTTTGCCTGACCTTTTTGTCCGGTTTTTTATGGAATGTTTCCGTGTTAAAATAGGAAGATTGAACTGCTTTTCTTAATCCAGACTGTTTGCTCACATTATCAAACTCTTTATCTTGCAAGACTTGCGTTAATTCTCCTGCCATTTATAATTTCAGATAGATGTGTAATCAGGCTGGTGCTTATGTTTTATAGATATATCTTTAGTTTTGGCCATGAGTTACGTAAATAATAAGTAAGTCGGTGCAGGTTTTGAGTGCACTGGGAAAATGAAGTTCAGTTTGAGTGCTCCAAGCATCTTTATGAATTAAGGTGAAATCGATATGTTGGAATGGTTCAGGAATATCTGGGTAGCAGTGACCACCGTCATCAAGGGAATGTACGTCACACTGAATACCATGAAAAAAACATATCAGCGGAAAGCTTTCGCAGAAATATATGAATATCCGGAAACACCTGTGCCAGTCAAAGCAAGGTACCGAGGATTTCATCGATTTGATTTAACAACCTGCATTGGTTGTGAAAAATGTGCCCAGAGTTGTCCTGTTGACTGTATCTACATTGATAAAGTGAAAAGTCCGGTTGGAAAAGGATTCCGACTAAACGGTTTCACAATTGATTATACCAAATGCATGTTCTGTGCTTTATGTGTTGAGCCTTGTCCCGTCGATTGTATTTTTATGGGCTCGAACTTTGACTTAAGTGGGTACAGTCGAGATGGGTGCATTGTTGATTATGCAAAGATGCCTTTGGAAACTGCCTTGGGAAAAAATACCTTGAATCCAACCGTTGTTGCAGAATCAAAAGTTCTTCATCAACCTGTTTGGGTTAAAGGGGAGCCAAGCCCTTTTGAATTAATTGAAAATGAAGAATAATCTTTTTCTATGTTGAGCTTATTCTATATTGAAAACGTATAAAACCGGGGAGAAATATTATGAATGCTGCATTACACAAAAAGGTGTTTACACCTGCAGAAGCCAATCAGACCCTCCCGCTGGTTAAAGTGATCGTCAGCGATATTGTCACGCTTTATAAAAGCGTTCATGATCGCCAGGGACGTTTGGCCATTATTCGGCAGAGACCCGGAATGGAAAATCGGGATGATTCAAATGTTTATGGCGAAGAACTCCGACAAATCGAAGAAGAATTGAATCGTGATATTGAACGGCTTGAAGAGTACCTCGAAGAATTAAAAAGTATTGGTGTAGAGTTAAAAGATCCCGTAAAAGGGCTGATTGATTTTAACACCATTATTGATGGACGAGAGGCCTACCTCTGCTGGCATTTGGGTGAAGAAGAAGTTCTCTACTGGCATGAGTTGGACTCAGGTTTTCAAGGCCGTCAGTCAATTCTGGAACTCTCTGAAGAAAAGCCCGAAGAATAACCTTTCCCAAAATTAAAAAATAAAACTTTAGATATAAAGAAATTTTTGAAACATTCTGGTTCTGAGTTTAAAGGACACTGTTTCATTAAGAATGGATAAAAAATAATGACAGATTTAGCAGGTCATTTTTTATTGTTTTCAGTAGTCATTGTGGTTGCTCTTGTTGTACCGATGCTTATCGGAAAACTGGTTCGGCCGACTCTTCCCACTCCTGAAAAAGATGCCATCTATGAATGTGGTGAGCCAACCATTGGTTCAAGTTATGTCCAGTTTGACCTCCGTTTTTATGTTGTTGCGCTTCTTTTTATTATCTTTGATGTCGAGGTAGCCTTCTTCTTTCCCTGGGCAACCGTTTATGGGGCAGCAGGGCAATTAGCGGATAGCAGATTATCTGATGTTGCCCGGACAGAAATTTCTGAAAAACTGCTTAACCTTCCGGCATCAGTAACAGATGTTGCAATTTCATCTGATGCTGCTCAAACCTTGTTGATAACGGGCTTGTTTGACATTCTTGTTTTCTTTGGTGTCCTTCTTGTTGGCTTTGCTTATGTC
>JAJRVU010000447.1 GCA_024277145.1 Planctomycetota bacterium | reverse complement strand
ATAATAGAAAAGAGGAATTCCGAGCATGCCCGGAACTGCTTTTCCCATAATGGCTGGAACTCCGTGAAATTTGACAGCAACCACTGCAATATTGGAATAGATGACAAAAAGGACAAATGGTACTGCCATTGCAGGATTCTTAAAAAGAATCAAGCCTCCAACAACTGCAAGAATTAAACCAAATGCAATAACAGGATTAACAATTGAGACCGCACCTGTTATCAGCGCAATAACAATAACTCCTAACCACATTTTCCAGGTAAAGGATTCCGTTTTTTGATTATCATGGATCATCTGCGAATTCATGATGGCACCTTCTGCTTTCCCTGTTCATTGTCATCAACAGGTTTTATTTCAGAAAGAGAATCATTTGAAGAATCAACCGATAATCGGTCCGGGCTCCATAGCTTGATTCGTTCGCCTCTGAGAATATTCCAGACCGCAACCAGAACCGCAGCATTGACCATGCAGAAATAGAAAGGAATTGAAATGAATTTAGGAGCCTTCTTGCCCCATTTTGAGAATAACAAACCAGCTAATGCTTCAGAGTAAAACAAGATTTGAAGGATTGTAGCAGCTTTAAACCACCATGCATGATTCCATAACAAAGGTGAAAGAATACCAATCAACAGAATGATAAAGACAATCAATCTACGCATAACTTTGTGCATAAATAATTGAAAGGAGTAAAAACCAAACCGAAATGGATTAAGGAGTTCCTTCATGAATAGAACACCACGCAAACCACGGGTAATGACTCTTGTTTTTCGACCGAATTCTGATTTTGCTGCTCCTGCAACAGGTTCAAAACAGATTGCTTCAGGCTCAAAAATCAGTCTTTTTTTCTGGGCAATCACACGAGTGGATGTGACAAAATCATCTGTCACTCCCTCTGGGACAGTCATGAATAACGAACGACGAATGGCATAGATAGCTCCTGTGGCAGAGATGGTGTTTCCTGCGTCACTTTGAGCCTTCTTCAAAATTCGATCCAGATTCCAGTAACTGGTTTCTCCATCAGAAGCAATACCTTTTTTTCGGGATTTCTGGTAAACCTGATTTCCTGCAACACCTCCAATAGAAGAATCTGCAAATGGTTGAACAATGTTCCTGATTGCATCTTCACGATACATGCTGTTCGCATCAGAAAATACAAGAATTTCACCCGTTACTTTTTCCACTGCTGCGTTGAGAGCAGGTGCTTTTCCTCCCCGGGGCAAACAGAGTAAGTGAATCTGTTTATTTTCGTATCGCTTGACTATTTCTTCCGTTTTGTCTGTTGAACCATCAGATACAATCATGATTTCCAGAAGCTCTTCCGGGTAATCCAGTGACAAAACATTCTGTATTTTCTTCTCGATGCCCGCTTCTTCATTATGACAGGCAATCACCATGCTTACAGAAGGGGTGATTGGTTCTTTCTGGAAAGGTCGTTTCCATATTCTGGACCGCAACAGTTCAACCAAAGGGTATCCTGCATAAGTCCACAGAACCAGAATTACCGAAAAATAAAAGATTCCTTCCATCATTTCAGGTTCCTCCCATCAGTCCATAAATCAATTAAAGATTTTGCATTCTGCGAAAGATTGAATTCTTTCAGGACTTTTTGATATCCTGACTCTGCTAGCTGGTGACGTAGTTTTTCATCTTGATACAAAGCCTGAATCGCATTTTGTATTGAATTGGAATTTCGAGGTTCTGTTAATAAACCTGTTTCACCATTCATGACTAATTCCGGAATTCCAGAAAGATCACTGGCGATCACAGCCACGTGACTACTTAAAGCTTCCATAAGGACAACCGGAATCCCTTCGCGTCGTCCACATTTCGTTTGAACACTTGGTACAACCAGCACATCAACATCCTGAAGAAACAACTGGATTTCCTCACTGGTTTTCCGTCCTTCAAAAATGACAGACTCCTCAAGATTATACTTGTGAACCAGTTCTTTTAATATTTCTTCATCTGGACCATCTCCAATCAGGTGGCAACTGAAATCAATTCCTGATTCTTTAAGAGATCGACAAGCTTCGATTAAATATTTCTGTCCTTTGACTTCGTGTAATGTTCCAACACAGGCTATTCGAAATTTCGACAACCCTTTATTAAATGATGTTTCTTCATTTATTTTCCGGAATTTGTCTGGATCAATTCCACAATGCACGACTTGAATTTTATCTGCATCTTCTGGAGAGCATGTTTCCAAAATCATATTTTTATTATATTCAGAGATGGATATAACCGAGGATGCTGATTTCACCTTTTCCATTAACATATGCTGATCCCGATGCAAGTCAGAACCGTGAGCTGTAAAGCTGTAAGGGATATGGGTCAATTGATGGATCACCCATGCAGCCATTGCAGGATGGCTGGCAAAATGTGCGTGCAAATGGTTAATTCCATCCTTTTGCATTTGATATGCGATGTATACATTTTTAGGAAAAAACGCAATTGCTCCACCAAGAAAACGTCGACTTCCCCAGTTCGCTTTAAGCAATGTCCAGGCAACGAAAAAGTACGTTCCAGGTGAATTCAATAAATAATGAATATGGGCTGATACAAAACGGAATGAAAACCAAGGCGTATAAAATGCTCGGTCCACATACTGTTTTGCATCCGCATGCATGATTTTTGTTTTTTCTTTTTGTAGCGGATAGACGTTAACATGATATCCTTGTTCTTCAATTTCTTTCATCTCTGAAAGAACAAATGTTTCCGTGATTTTTGGGAAACGAGACATCATGTAGGCGATGTTAAAATCTTTTTTAGAAGAGACATTTTTATTATTTTGATGTTCAGCAATTGTAGAATATTCCGGATCAGTTAACCAATCTCCCAAAACAGGAATTCGTTTAATTTCCGGGAAGTAATGCGTAATATTCATTCCGGATCGATTGGAACGGACCACAATCCATGATGTCAAACCGGTCAGGAATAGTCCTGCAATCCAGTGCAAATCAAAAAGCAATCGTAATGCCAATAGAAGTAATGCACAACTTCCTGCAACCAGAAAAGATTGATTGTAATCTGTTGCGTTGTTTGCATAGGACGTAGTGAGTTTAATGGTAAAATATTTCGCCAACGTATGGAATGTCATGCCTGCTGTGACTGCGATGACTGCTCCAATTCCTTCATAAACAGGAATCAAATACCAACATAACAGAAAAGTTAAGACAGTTGCCATAATATCAAAAAGTAAGATCAGACGAACTCGCCCGAGGACTCGCAACAATCGTCCATTGAATCCCATCATTGCTTGAAAGTAATATCCAATTGCAAGAACAGCCAATAATTGTGAAGCGTCTGCATAGTCTGGTCCAAACAGAATATGGACGATGGGACCACCCAGAGTCACACTTGCCGCAAACATGGGAAAGCTGAGAACCAAGGCCCAAATGGATGTTTTTTCATACATTTCCGCTAACTGTTTTTCATTAGAATTACTAAACAGTCGTGAAGCCAGTGGAGTGAATAACAAAGAAAAATTAAGTAATACAAGTTCATTAAGACGAGCTATCGATAAGACAGCCCGAAAAGAACCGGAAGCTGTTGTGCTGGCAAGCCATCCTAAAAGTAGAACGACAAACGTTCCACGAAACAAAAAAGCCAGATCAGAAGCCAGGATTGGAAGGCTATAACCAAACAGTTCCTTTATTGGAATAATGGGCCGATCTTTGTTCAGTTTTTCTGGAATATTTTCTTTCTTTAAATAAACAGAAACAAGCCCCAGATCAAATGAAACTGCAATCAATCCTGAAACCAGATAGGCAATGCTGATGTGGTGAAGTCCACCGTGCAATGCCATCACGGAAATCACGCAAATTAATCGTGATATAGGTCCGATTAAATGTCGCCGATAAAAAACCGTCTGAACTTTATTCAGAAATGCAAATATTGAAAGTGATAAACTACTGATTGCATTGATAGGAACAAGCAAAACGAGCGTCATTAAAGTTGTAATGGCAAGTGGATCTATCGTCCACCGGGAAATCATATATCCCTGCATTGACCATGCAAATAGAAGAGTTGCTCCCCCTAAAAAAAGAACCACTACTGAAGTCAGAATGAGAGCACCTGTAAGCCGTCTGTAGTCTTTTTTTTCATGGAAAATTGCTCCAAATCGGGAAAGGCTTTTATCCATCCCAAAAGTAGCTCCCATCGCAGCAAGCTCAACTGCAGAAAATGCCCAAGCAAAGGCACCGTAATCAAGTTTGGAGAGGTATCGAATGACAGCAATCTGGGTCATAAGATTAATCACCAATGAAATTCCACGACCTGCCAGTAGTAGCGATGAGCCACGAATCTGCTTACGGGTCGATTCTGATTCAACCGCAGATTTTTCCTGTGAATATTGAGATGAACCAGAAACTGCAGAGGTCATGTCGACAACATTCCTCCATCAGGCTGAACGGGTGGAGGATTCTGTGCAGAAGATACTTCGTCTCCATTCTGAGAAGTTATGACTGAATGTTGATGCTGAATATTTTCTTGAGTCATCGTTTGTGGTTCTGAAATGGACATTCCGGGCAAAGGTAATCGCTCCAATAAAACAATTAATACTAAACCCAACAATCCTCCAATCATCACACATGCTGTGATCAAGGTGAGGGGCTTAGGCCAGATTGGTTCTTCAGGTAAACGGAAATCGTCCAGAACCCGAACAATGATGGCCGATTGACCACCCGCTAAAGCTTCATCTTTAAGCTGATTCTGACGAAGAAATGCAAATGTTGATTCCTGTTTTCTTTCGATTTGTTTCAACTCAACTTGTAGCTGTTCTTCCTGAAAGAGATAAGTATTGAGTTTATTCAAGCGATCTCGCTCTGTGTCATATAAAGTTTGATATCTCTTTTCATCTGATTTGGAACTCTCCAATTGTTTTTTCAGATTTTGGTTCGCCTGTAAAAGAGATTTAGAATAAAATTCTTTAAGTACTGAAAGTTTGTTTTCAGCTTTCTTTCGATCTGAATGTTCCGGACCATAAACACTGCCCAGTTCACGAACCAAAACTTCAGCATCCCACAATTTTGTTTGCAAATCTCTTAATGATTTTGATGCCTCAGCATCAACTTCTTCGAGGACTCCAAGAAATTGATCGTTTTCAGAACCGTCCTCTGGTTGCAGTTGAAACAAATTCTCAAGGCGAATTCTTTTTAATCGGAGGTCAAAAATCTGTTTCGACAAATCTTTAAGTGAATCTGTTTCAACCCTCACACCTTCGCGATTTCCCCCGATCAAGGGACTTTCATTGCGAATTTTCATCAACTTCGATTCAATTTTCTTTCGTTGAACCAGTAAAGACTTTTCCCGTTTTTCCAGGATTTCCAAAGTATTT
>JAJRVU010000446.1 GCA_024277145.1 Planctomycetota bacterium | reverse complement strand
CAAAATTAACAACACCTCAAATAATTAAAGCTCTTAAGGGAGGGACGCTTGATCCAAAAGCTCAAGTGAAAAAGAATCCCAAGCAGGAATTTCTTCCATTAGCGCAGTTTGCTGAATTTGAATCAATTGTGCAGGCAAGGCTTACTCAAAATCAGGCAGATAAACGGTCTGAATAAATTAAAGACATCTATTCTAAAATTGACAAACAGGATCAACGTCTGAAAAAATGGCGATGGTTAGGTCGTTTGAAAGAAGGAATTCTCGGATGGTTCAGTCTGGTTATTTACCTCGGAATTCTTGCAGCTGTCGGATATGGCCTCTACATGCTTTTTCCCGTCATCTATGAAATGATTGCAAACCAGTTCAATCTCTAAAGCGTATTACGCTTTTCTGTGCCCGCGGTGGACGCTTTTAACCTATAGGAACCATACTCCCACGAGCGAGTACCCTTTACATAAAAAAGCAAACTGCCCGGGAGTAGAATTGCAGCTTCTCCAAATTTCACCCCTGTTTCTTTCCACGGATGAAAATTCCAAAACAGGTGGAACAAATTGCCCTGAAACGATTCCCATCGTCTCCCTTCATAAGTAAGATCAACTTATATTTTCATCCCGGTTTTTAAACGAATGACTTTCACTGCAAACACTTAACAGCTCAGGTAAAACAGAATGTACGATCGACAGAATTTAATTGACCTTATTCGTGAAAGAGCCTTGAAATTTGGTGATTTTACACTCGTTTCAGGAAAAAAATCGACTTACTATCTGGATGGAAAACAGATCACCCTTCATTCCAAAGGGGTTCGTCTGGTCGGGCAGGGAATACTCGATTTACTTTCTGATGTGGAATTTGATGCAATTGGTGGAATGTCCATCGGGGCTGATCCAATTGTGGGCGGAATTCTTTCCGTTGCTTCCGAAGCAGATCGTGATCTATCGGGTTTCATGGTTCGAAAAGAAGCTAAAGAGCATGGAACAAAAAAATATGTTGAAGGGCCGGTCAATCCGGGTGACAAAGTTATTATTATTGATGATGTTTTTACCACGGGCGGAAGTGCACTTCAAGCTGCAGATCGGCTGATAGAATTCGGTTGTGAAGTTGTCATGATGGTCGCTGTCATTGATCGCATGCAGGGAGGCGCGGAAAACTGTGCCAAAAAGAATCTTCCTTTCCGAACATTACTGACAATTCAGGATTTTGGAATTGATCCTCCGAAAGAAGATTAAGACAATTGAATTCAAGCGGTCTGGAAATAATTATTCCATATAACAGGACTGTAAAAACTCGCCTGAAAAGTTAATGAATCTGAAAAGAGGTCATCATGAGCAAAGCGATCCAGTATCAAGCCAATGCAGCGATATCACTTATTGATCGGGACAAACTTGATGCTCTTGCTCCTGCATTAGACAAGGCACGTCAGGAAGTTCTTGATGATATTAAACTTTTAGATTCTCCTGATTCCATCCCTGCAGAAAAAATTCCTCTCGATTCAGGATTTATCAATCTCCCAGAACAATTGCTACAGGATGCAGAAAAAAATGGAAATCAAAGCCTGTTAAGCAAGATTGAAGAGTGCGCAAAACATCTACAATCGGAAACTGACAAAATTCTTTCACTTGGAATTGGTGGTTCTTACATGGGAGCCCGGGCATTATTTGAAGCCCTTTGTCATCCTTTGCATAATGAACTTTCTTCCGAAAATAGAAAGCAGATTCCCCGAATCTATTTTGAAGGGAATAATGTTGATAACGATACTGTCTCTGCAATGCTTGAACATCTTCAACAGGGAACCAGTCCGGAAAATGCAACTGATCGATGGGGATTGGTTGTCATTAGCAAATCGGGTGGAACGCTGGAAACGGCCGTTGCATTTCGTATCTTCCGGGAAGCGTTGGAATCTTTTTACGGAAAAAACTCCCCCGAGTGTAAAAATCTGGTCGTTCCTGTCACGGGAGAAACGGGGAAACTAAGAGACTTCTCCAAACAGGCAGGTTATGAACGAACTTTCCCGATTCCTGATAATGTGGGTGGGCGATTTTCGGTTTTTACTGCGGTCGGTTTGCTACCTGCTGCCATATTGGGTTTGGATATTCGAAAACTGTTACAAGGTGCAGTTGATATGACGCACCAATTCCAGAACGAATCTTTTGGAAACAATCCGGTTCTGGATTACACCGCCATCTCTCATCTGTTTGAAAAAGAATTGGGAATGACAACCCGAATCCTTTCCACTTGGGGAGCCAGACTCGAAGCAACAGGTTTATGGTACGACCAGTTACTCGCGGAAAGTCTTGGAAAAAATGAACAGGGAGCTTTTCCCCTGACCGTTGTAAATACTCGTGATCTTCACAGCCGGGGTCAGCAACACCAGGAAGGAATTCGCGACAAATTAATTACGAATTTGAGAGTTCTGAAGCCGGGATCAACTCCGTTAGCAGTTCCGAAAGTGAATGAAAATCAGAATCAGGATCAGTTAAATCAAATTGCAGGAAAAACAATCCCGGATATTTTATCCGCTGCATTTGACGGAACAAATCAAGCTTATGCAGAAGTGAAACGTCCAACAGCTGATATCATTCTTCCCCATTTGGATGAACATGTGATGGGTCAGCTTTTGCAAATGTTCATGCTCGCGACTGTTCTGGAAGGAAGGTTGATTAACATTAATCCATACGGGCAACCGGGCGTGGAATCTTACAAAAAAAACATGACTAAAATCCTGTTTCAATCCTGAATACAGGCCTCTTATCCGAAAGACTATGGCATCATGACGACAGAAATATTATTTCACGGGCATTCCTGTTTCGAAATTAATACCGGTGGAAAATCAATTCTTATTGACCCATTTTTCACGGGCAACCCTGCAGCCGTTATCACGCAGGAAGATGTAAACCCTGATTTCATTATCATTTCTCACGGTCATGAAGATCATGTGGGAGATTCTGTTTCCATTGCTAAACGAACGGGAGCAACTGTTATTGCGAATTTTGAAATTGTGCAATGGCTGGAAAAACAGGGCGTCGAAAATGCACATCCTCTTCATATTGGTGGTGGCCATCAATTTGATTTTGGAACAGTCAAACTAACGATTGCTCATCATGGTTCATCATTACCGGATGGATCCAATGGCGGGAATCCTGCTGGTGTTCTTTTAAAATTGAACGACGGAAACATTTATCATGCAGCGGATACGGGGCTGTTTTATGATATGAAATTAATCGGGGAAGCTGGAATTGATGTTGCGATCCTGCCGATTGGTGACAACTTCACAATGGGACCGGAAGATTCGATCAAAGCAATCAATTTAATTCAACCGAAAAAAGTCATTCCCTGTCATTACAATACCTGGCCGATTATTAATCAGGATGTTGCAGCCTGGGCTACTTCAGTTCAAGCCCAGACAAATGCAGAACCGATCGTGCTTAATGCGGGAGAAGCAACTTCGCTTTAAACCAAAGCTGACAGATCAATCAATTTTCTATTATGAATAACGTATCAATCGAAAAGAATAGAAATTATGGGCAATAGGAAATGGGGAATTCTTCTACTGGGAGGATCTCACACTCATCTCGAAGATTATTCCAGAGGATTTGAAGCGGATTCTCGATGCAAGCTCATTGGTCTTGCAGATGAAGATGAGATCACGCCACGCAGAAGAACGCTTAACGATAAACTGGCAACAGAGTTAAACGTTCCTTATTTGGAAAGCCTGTCAGAAGCGTTGAATCGTGATGATGTTGATATGGTGATTAATTGTGTGGACCCCGAAAGGCGAGCAAGGGTTTCCATCCAATGTGTTAAAGCAGGAAAACATCTTTATACAGACAAGCCTCTTGCAACGTCCATTGAAGATGCAAAAAAAATGCTCGAAGCCATTAAACAGGCGAAAGTGAAAAGCCAGATGTTCAGTCTGGTGCGGAGTTCATTAGGACGGCGTGCAAAAGAAGTTGTGGAATCGGGTGTTCTTGGGAAACTCACGGGGCTTCATTGTGAACTCCTTTTCGCAAAGGGAAATTCAGGGACGGCTGATCTGGCCCAGATCAGAACGGAAAAAAAAGATCCCACGCAATTCACGTTCATTGATTCCAAACGAGAGCTCTTTTGTGTTGGCCTGTATCCCCTTGTTCTTTTTCAATTGTTGACAGGTGACCGCTTTGTGAATGTCACCGGCACAACTTCAAATTATTTTTTCTCAGAGCACCAGAAGAATGAAGTGGAAGATTTTTCCTGCCTGATGATGGAAATGAGTTCCGGGATTGAATCGACCATCATGGTCGGGCGAACGGGTTGGAATAGTCATCCCAGTCATGGAATTCACCAGATTCATCTCACCGGGACCAAAGGAAGCCAGACGATTGATGCTTACCAACCTCGGTTGCAGATTTTTTCCAATTCGCCTGTCTGGTCAGCACCAGCTGTTCCGCACCCGGATGACCCAATGGGGTTCTGGTCCAGCACCAATAAAGAAAACGGGGTCTTGCCTAAGGAAGATTGGTTCCCCGTTGAAGAAGGAGCCCAATCCGATATGAGCTTTTTTATTGACTGCCTTGAAAACGATTCAGAAAGTGATGTCCCTGCTTCCGTTGGAGCCCATGCAGTTGAAGTGATTTTGAAAGGATATGAATCCGCAGCGGAAGACAAAACTATTTTCCTTTGAATATTTGATAGATCATCTTCTATTTCAAGCTTTGCAAGTAGGCAAGTAAATCTCGGATTTCTTCTTTTGAGAGAAGTTTATCAAAACCCTGTGGCATCACCGAAGTTCGAGACTCCTGCATTTCATCAATGTCTGATCGAGCAACGCGGATTTCAGAAAGATCAGCTGTTCTTAAAAAGACGGCATTGCCTGTCTGCCTGCTGATGACTCCCGTATGAGAATGTCCGTCCGTTGTCAGGATTTGATAACTCTGATATTCGCGTGCAAAACTGGATGAAGGGAAGATGATCGCTTCCGTCAAATCTCGTCCGGTTCGAATTCTTCCAATGCGAGTCAGATCAGGACCTACTTTCCCCCCCTGTCCGGAAATCGAATGGCAACCGGAACAGGCAGTCTTCTTTCCAACAAAAACTTTCTTCCCCTTTTCAATATCTCCTCCCTTTTCCAGAACTGCAAACGAGTCGAGTTTCTTTTTCTGTTCTTCAGGATTAACACCAAGCCGAACAAGAAGCTTTCGACCTTCTGCCTGAACAGATGGAGGATATTTCTGTAACAATTTATATAACTGTTGATGCGGAAGTGAATCAAACGCATCAGAAGAGGAAAGGGCTGTGAGCAGTTTCGAGCCAACAGATTCTTTTTCAGATCGTTCAAATGCTCTTAATAATAACGGAAGGGTCAGCAAGTCTGCATTCCTGACCTCTTTTGTAAGAAGAATCAACTGTTGATCATTCAAAGGTAAAGCTGCAATGGATTTTGCTGCAGCCAGTCGATCCAGCGGCTCTTTTTCTTCATCAAGTTCACTTAAAAGAAACTGGTAAATATCTCCATCAACTTTTTTTGTTTTTGAAGCAGATGCAAGGATCGCCTCAACTCGTAAAGCAGAAGAATTCTTTGCCTGTTTGACAATTCCATTCAGGATGGAATTCATCGATTCAATTTTTCTTGAATGCAGAATTCGTATTGCAGAAATCATTAACTCATCTTCTGAACCATTCAGAATATTCCTGAGAGATCCCAACCACGTTTCAGGCAATTTTGCAACCGATGCCCGGTAGATCACTTCTAACAATATGGATCGTGTTTTCAGGGCAACTGTTCTATCGTTAAGAGAATTTGCAATCAGTTTCTGTATGGAAGCATCTTTTGAATGAGCAAGAAAACTTCCCCTGAGAATTTTCTGTTCGTTGATAGAGAGTTCCGGTTTTTTAATCCATACTTTTAATAGTGATAATATTTCTTTGGACCACCCTTTCCTGCTATTCATTATTTTCAGCGCTGTCTGCTGCAGATTCTGGTCATCCGTATCCAACAATGGCGTGACAAGATCCCGCGTCAGGTTTCCATTTTTCATCTGGTCCAATGCAATTAACGCAGAACGACGGACTTGCGGATGAGAATGATTCAAAAGCGCAATCGTTTTCTCCCGATCTGCCAAGTTGATGACCGAATAAATTCTTGCATGTTCCTGAAATCGATCAATCTTTCCTTTTTGTAAAGGAACCAGTAATTCGTTGACAATTTTTTCATGAGTAGTTTCCGGAATTTTTCCGTTCAGAGCAATCTGGCCAATGGATGTAGCTGCTTCTCTTTGCACGGAAGGAGAGGAATCATTCAACAAAGCAAGCAATGCGTTGATGGAATTTGAATCTTTTAAAACGCCTAGCGAACGGGCAGCTGCCTGCCTTACGTCTGCTTGTTTGTTTTTTAAAGCGAAACGAATCGGGGAAACCGCTTTTTCTGATTTCATTCGTGATAGCGACCAGACTGCATTCAACTGCGAGATTGCTTTCCCTTTTTTGATCACACTTTCTAAAACAGGAATCGCAAATTCTTCTTTCAGTGCAAGCAGATCAACCGCTTTTTCCCTGACAACATATCGGGAATCTCCCAGATATTTCACCAGTTTTTCTGCTGGCAATTGATCCAAGTTCAATTTCAAACCCCGTGGATCAATGATTTTCGGTGCCCCTTTTTTACGAACCCGGTAGATGGCTCCTAATACATTCGGTTTTGCAATCTGGGAAGCAGGACAACCAATTCGGAACCATCCCCCCGTATTGATAACAAGCAAACTTCCATCTGCATCTTCAAGAACATCGGTCACGTGGAAATCAGGATCACTGCTCACCAGAAAATCTTCTTCTTTCCCTTGATAGGTTGAGCCGGTTTTTTCAAGCTTCACCCTGACAACGCGCGAAGTATTAAAAAT
>JAJRVU010000445.1 GCA_024277145.1 Planctomycetota bacterium | reverse complement strand
CAGGCTTGTGACGTAGATTCTTCCATCAGGGCCAATAGCAATTCCTGTGGGGCGGGCGTTGTGATTCCCTTTGAGAAAGAGTGATTCTTTTGCTGAAAAAGATGCCCCACGTGGACTGAGTTGATACGAATTGACCGAGAATCGTCCCCACCTGCAAAGGAATAGCTGGTTTCGATATTCCGCAGGCAGATAATCTTCAGCGTAGTAAATCATATCACATGGAACACCTCGGCCGAGTGATGGATTCATTGTTTTCAGCAGATCATATCGATCAGGGCTTTTCTCTTTCATCCATCCTCTTGGCCAGAAAAAATCAGAATGGGGAGTAACATGAAGTAATCGGATAGGTGCGTATTGGTCCGGTCGACTTTCATGATCGTTATCGTTTGTAAACAGGTTCCAGTTGTTATCAAAAACGAGTCCGACTGGTCCTCGATAGCCACGTGAAATGACTTTCAGATTAGAGCCATCGGGATTGATTCTTAAAACTGCCCCTGCCCCCGTATAGGGAACAGTAGTCCCTTGCGGTTGTGTATGTAGTGTCCAATGTGCCCAGTGGTCTGGTCGGTTCCAGTCTCCAAACCCTAAAAGGGGATCTCCATGATTCAGGTAAAGTTTTCCGTCTGGTCCCCAGGCCATACAGTGGAAACTGACATGCAGATCAAGTGGGACTCCCCAGAGAATTCTTTTGACAGATAAATTCTTTCGTTTGACCCGGCCATCCGGTATTAAGTAAAGCGCGTGATCGGTGAGAACGTATAGATCGTCGCCACGAAATTCGATCCCGATAATAATGGAATTCGGAGGGAAAGGATGGAGTCGTTTTTTAGGTTGAAATCCTCCCTTGTTATCAGGTTCATAAACAAAAACAGCTTCACTCCCGCCAACAAATATTCGATTTTCACAATCAACCTTCACAGCCATGAAAACATCTTCTTTGGATCGATCGATTAATGTTGCCTGCAGGCGTTTATCTTTCAATTCATGGTGAACTCCTTCCGGTGGCATGGGGGATTGAGGTTGAGGTTTATCGGGATGAATTTTCTCTGTCCGTTTCGCATGGTTTTTCAATGGAGATTCGTCCATGATCGGTTTTTTTAGATCAGAATCCCCGATTCTCCATAATGCAACCGTTTCATTGGTTAAAATTGGTTTTGCAGATTGGTCAGGAGGATGGATTCCTTTTTTAAGATGGACCCAATCAATAACGCCGGCGGAGTAGAACTTGCCTTCCACCAGTCGCCCAATAGCAAAGTATTCCGGTTTGGATATTCCAACGTCTGATTGGATCGGGGAATCTGAAACCTGCTTCTGGTCAACAAATAATCGGACGCGATCAAGACCATATTGCATGGTGATAGTGTGCCATTGGTTGTTGGTGATCGATTTTGAAGAATGGATATGATCCGGGTTTTTTCCGGGGAGATAAACTGTCAGGTTTCCGCTGCCGGGAAGGGAAAATATTTCCCAATGATTCCTGGAAGATTTTCGATCATTGGCTAACAGGATGTTATAACTTTTGGAATTAGAAAGTTTAACCCTGCATTCGATGGTTACCGGGCGATATTGATATTCTTTTCGGCCTTTGGCAATAAAACCAGGTATGTTTTTCTTGTTAGAGGCATTCAAATTCGGTTTTGACTTTTTTATAGGATAAGTGAGATATTTCGGGGGAGAACTCTTTTTGAGACCGCTTTTATTATTGTGTATTTGATTGACAATATATTTGAGTCCGTTGAGGTTATCTTTTAATCTCAGTTCTGCATCTTCATTAGTGTGGTTGAGAATTCCGATGGGCCCTTGCCATCCACTTTTTTGAATGATTTCCAGAATTCGAATGTCTTGATCTCCTGCACCGATTGGCAGGATTTTTTTGCCAAGCTTGTCGCCGTTTTTTATCATGCCATTGAGGTTGAGCGTTAAAAGATATGGTTTCATCTCCTTTAATAAAGCTGGGAAATTTTCCAGGTGCTCATGACCATGATGCAGGTTATAAACAATTCCGACATTAGACATATTCATTTTTTTGATGATGGCAATTTGATTTCGTGGATTTCCAAACCATCCTCCATGATTGTAAAGAGCCACCTGACAACCTGTTTCTTTAGCTGCTACGGCAATTGGTTTTAATCGTTTTACTTCTGCTTCAATGTTTTCCTGCTGTTCTTTCTCCGATTTGGTATCTTTGCCCCTGCCTGTAATCCAGAGTTGTGGATGAACATTGTGTCTTTTAAACAGTTCCAATGTCATTTTTGCTTCAGCGTTTAATGTCGCTGGAAACCACCAAGCTGTCAGCTTGATTCCATGTTTTTTCAGTTCTGTCAGTTCATCGTCGAATGTCGGAATATGTTCTTTTCGATAATCATAAGCAAGTTGCATGATGCCAAGTTTTTGGAGCATGGCTGCACGTTCAGCAGGACCCCGTTTCTGTTTATCAAATGGAACAATGCACCAGGCAACAAGGTTCGGCTTTTCAAACAGACCTGTTGTTAAATCTGTTTGTTTTTTTACCTGTGCAACAGAATAAGAGCATTCGGCTAGAATGCAGAAACTGAGGCAAAACAGGGATAAGGTTTTTATATATTTCATGATGATGAAAAATTCAGGTTATGTGAAATTATTGAAGTTGTTCGGGGAAATCTTTTTCGTACCTTTTGACAAGGGCATTCATTTCTGCAGGAACAATATAAATTTTCCCTTTGATCGTTTTTGTTTCGCCTGCTTTAAGTCCACCAAGTCGAAAATCTGCATGAATGCAACGGATTACACCTTGAAAGAGTTCCTGGTACGGTTCGAACGCGGTTGCAAAAATCCATTTGTTGTCTTTGCTGTAACAGCCAATCAGTCCATTACTGGGAATATCATCACTGAGGGGTCGCGGATTCACATCTGTTCGGGGGACATTTTTTGGGCACCAAACTTGTCCGGGTGTATAACGTGCTTTGGTTGCCCAGTGAGGCGTGGGCATAAAGACTGGTTTTCCTTCAAGGAATATAAAAGATTTCTTAATGTAGGCGTATTTATCTTTCGTGACATTTTTTCCAAAACCGGTGAAATCTGCTACACGGATACAAGGTTGAACCCAATGGGCTTCCGAACGAAGCTTGGTCGGGTTATGGGCAATGATTTTGAAATCAACTTCATCTGATTTAGCAGTGATTGTGTGATGAACAATAAGACCATCGGAAACAGTGCATTTTAATTTCAATACGGTTTTGTCATTGCTGAGTGAGATTAACTCTGTTTGATGTTTGACAACAGTATGCTTTCCCCAATCTGCGTCTGTTGAGTTTGCTCTGCAGTACGCTTCCAGATAATTGACCGGAATGATTTTTCCGGGGAAATGATCACCATGAATGGAGAGCATGTTTTTTTCGTAAGAGAGGGTCAATTTGATTGCTGGTGGCGTTGGTTGATTTTTCTTTTTTCCTGCTAATGCTGTCTTGTTGAAAAAAGATATTACTGATGACAATAAGAGAAAATAGAAAAGATAACGTTTTGAATGATGCATCTGATTCTTGCCTTGTTTAGATAATCAAGTTTCAATGTCTGTGAATTCTTCTTGTATCATGGTATAAGCTATAGATACTGTTTTCAAGAATTGAAGCGTGTTAATCGTCCGGTTTTATTTGTTCAGGTTTGTCTTTTATATGATAGATGTCGAATCCAAGACTGAATTGGAAGAATATTTAAAAAAGAAGCATTGGATACCGCTGGAAAGTTCTATACAAACGGAATTATTAACCGGGGGTGTTTCCAATAAAACTGTTCTTGTGGAAATAAGTCATGGCAACTGTTTTGTTGTTAAACAGGCTTTAAAAAAGTTGCGAGTTCAGGTTGACTGGTTCAGTGATCCTGCTCGAATTATTAGGGAAGCAGATGGGATTCAGGCTTTGTCTCAATATGCTGATCAGGGGACGATCCCAGAATTTCTTTTTCTGGACAGGGATGAATATCTATTGGCAATGGAAGCAGTTCCTGAACCCCATGAGAATTATAAAACCCAGCTTCTAAGAGGGGTTATTAGCCAGGACCTGATTCAACAGTTTGCAACATTGCTTTCACAAATTCATTCTCGTTCTTCAAAGGATATAGAACAGTTAAAAGATCGTTTTCAGGACCGGGAATATTTTAAAACGCTCAGGCTGGAACCGTACTTTGGTTACGCAGCGGAACAGGTTCCTGAAGTTTCAAAATTCATGAATGCATTAATTGAAGAGACTCTGTCGAATCAATTATCGCTTGTGCATGGAGATTACAGTCCGAAAAATGTCTTAGTCAGGAATGATCAGATTGTGTTGCTGGATCATGAAGTGATTCACCTGGGAGACCCTGCATTTGATTGCGGATTTGCAATGACTCACTACCTGGGCAAAGCTTTGCACCTGAAGGAAAACAGAAACGAATTTCTGCATGCAGCCAAAAAATTCTGGAAAACCTATTTAACGGGATTAGATTCAGTTGATTGGAACGGTCCTGAATTTGAATCGCGGGTTGTTCGTCAGTTTCTTGGTTGTTTGCTTGCTAGAGTTGAAGGAAGATCTACACTGGAATATTTATCGGAATCAGAAAAACAATTGCAGAAAGAGATTACTGTTTCTCTCATATCTGATCAGCCAGAAACGATTGTAGGAATGATTGAATCATTTGGCAATAAATTACAACAGTGTTAAACATTAAAATATTATCGCATTGAAAAATAAGGAATCATGTCAAAAATAAAAAAACTGACCGCTTTGGAAATTCTCGACAGTCGAGGTCGACCAACAATTAAAACAACCTGTGAACTTGAATCCGGCGCAACCGCCTCTGCCTCTGTTCCAAGTGGGGCATCCACGGGTCAGGCAGAAGCATGGGAATTACGTGACGGGAACATGGATCGATATCAGGGGAAAGGTTGCCTGAATGCGGTTGGTTTAATCAATAGTGAGATTAACGATTCATTTTCGGGACAAGAATTTGAATCACAAAATGAACTTGACCGTCAACTGATTAATCTGGATGGAACGCCGCATAAATCTCGTTTAGGGGGTAATTCAATCCTTTCTGTGTCTGTTGCTTTTGCTCGTGCACAAGCGGTTGAGAAAGGAATTCCACTTTACCAGCATTTTTCTGAAATGTTGGGACAGCCTATTACACAGTTTCCTCGGTTGACCATCAATCTTTTTAGCGGAGGGATGCACGCAGGCAGACAGGTTCCCATTCAGGATGTGTTAATTGTTCCTGTCTCCGGCAACAATTATGATGAAGCCCTCGTGATTTCGATGAAGGTTTATCACGCAGCGGTTGAATTGATTCAGCAGAAATTCAATATGAGATGGTTGACTGCAGATGAAGGCGGGCTTTCTCCTTCAGTTAATTCCGCAGAAGAATTAATGGCACTGGCTGTGGAATCAATTCAGCATGCAGGTTTGGTTCCCGGCAAAGATGTCTGTCTTGCTTTGGATGTTGCTTCCTCTCATTTTTATCAGGATGGAAAATATTTTCTCGGCGAGACTCCCCTGTCCAGTGAAGAAATGATTGACAAACTTTGTGAATGGGCCGATAAATATCCCATTGTCAGTATTGAAGATGGGCTTTCTGAAGAGGATTGGGGGCATTGGCCTTCGCTTCAGAAAAAACTTGGGTCGTCGATCCTGATTCTCGGGGATGATCTTCTTTGTACTAATCCTGAAAGAATTCAAAAAGCGATTGAGCTCAAAGCCTGTAATGCCTTGCTTTTAAAAGTGAATCAAATTGGAACTCTTACCGAAGCAGCTGAAGCGTATCGATTAGCGAAAGCTTCCGGTTGGCAAGTTACCATTTCTGTTAGAAGTGGAGACACGGAAGATAATTGGTTTTCTGATCTGGCTGTAGGTTGGTCAGGAGATCAATCAAAAGCAGGTTCCCTTACGCAGTCAGAACGGTTGAGCAAATATAACCGTTTGTTAGAGATTGAAAAAACAATTCAGTATCCTTTTCCCGTTTGGCCTGAAAAGGGTGAATAAGTAACTGCAGGTAATTACAAAAAAACAAAATAATGGTTTGTAAAATAACCGTTTTAATACCCCATGATTGGAAAAATAATGATCTCGAAATTAGAAAAAAATGCCATTGAACTTGTCAAAGAATTGATGGCTATTCCGGGCGGAAGTGGGGAGGAAGCAGGCGTTGCTGAATATATTATAAAAAAACTGAAATCGTCCGGCTTTTCAAAATCAGATTTCAAATTTGATTCTGCGAATAAGAAAAGTCCGATTGGTGGCGAAATTGGCAATATGGTTTTGAAAGTTAAAGGAACAATCAAAGGACCACGCCGACTATTGATGGCTCATATGGATACTGTTCCCATTTGTGTCGGTGCCGTTCCTGTTCAAAAAGGGAACGTTATTAAACCGAAGAGTAAGGAAACCGGGCTGGGTGCGGATGATCGCTCCGGCTGTGCAGTCATCCTGAATACTCTTATCGAATTAAAACGTCAGGGGTTGCCTCACCCGCCTTTGACTTTCTTCTGGGCAGTGCAGGAAGAAATTGGTTTGCGAGGTGTTCGGCATATGACCCGTTCACTCATTGGAAATCCTAAACTCTGCTTTAACTGGGATGGAGGTCCCCCCAACCTTGCAGTGATCGGTGCAACCGGGGATGACCATATCGATATTTCAATTAAAGGAATCCCGAGTCATGCAGGAGTTCACCCGGAGATGGGGGTGAATGCTCTTTCAGTAGCGAGTGTTGCGATTGCTGATCTCGTTGAAAATGGTTGGCATGGATTGGTCATCAAAGGAAAAAATTCCGGAACCAGTAATATCGGAGCAGTAGAAGGCGGAAAAGCAACCAATGTGGTCATGCCTGAAGTGACATTAAAAGCAGAAGCGAGAAGCCACAGTCCAAAGTTCCGAAAACGGATTGTTAGCGAAATAGAAAAAGCATTTGTGAAAGCTGCGAAAAAAGTCAAAAACGCCCAGGGGCAAACTGCTACCGTCAAGTTTTCCTCGCATCTTAAATATGAATCTTTTAGTCTCAAAGAAAAAGACCCGGTTGTCCAAGCAGCCTTTGATGGAATAAAATCGGTTGGTCTGTCTCCCGAAACTTTAGTTTGCAACGGCGGTCTTGATGCAAACTGGATGAGCCATTACGGATTCCCAACGGTCACACTTGGCTGCGGGCAATACCATATTCATACCACCAATGAAATTCTGGATGTTCCTGATTACCTGAATGCCTGCAAAATTGCTTTGCACCTTGCAACGGGAGAGTAATTGAATTTTCAGGCAGTATGATAACCTCTTCAAAAAAGCGTGAGTGATATTATGAAAGTTCAAATTGCAGACTTTTCAGAAATTGAACCGGTTCCCTGCCCTTGCGGGTTGGCTCGTCGTGCATTTTCTGGAATTCAGGAATTCCCCGGAACCTTGCATATGACAGAAATTTCGGAGGATTCTAAAAAACATTACCACAAAACTTTCACGGAAACTTATTACATTTTGGAATGTGAAACCGATGCAAAACTGTAAGTGGATGACGAATTGATTTCATTAAAGCCTGGAATGGCTGTGGTGATCCCGCCGGGAGTCAGGCACCGGGCGATTGGGAAAATGAAGATTCTTAATATTGTCATTCCGGAATTTGATCCTGAAGATGAATATCTGGATGAGTGAGTAATCGGTGCCGCTTGTACAATATAAAATATTTGTCTGTCACTCCCCGATGATTTTTACAAGAATTCGTTTTTTGCGTCGGCCATCAAATTCATAATAGAAAATATGTTCCCACGGTCCCAAATGTAATTCACCATCCGTGATGGCCACCACAACTTCTCTTCCCATAATCTGCCTTTTGTGATGCGCGTCTGCATTGTCTTCACCAGTCCGGTTATGATGATACCGTTCCGGCGAAGCATCAAACGGAGCGAGTTCTTCCAACCATGCATCGTAATCATGATGAAGTCCCGATTCATTATCGTTAATAAAGACAGAGGCGGTGATGTGCATTGCGTTCACCAGAACCAGTCCGTCTTGCACGCCACTTTCCTCAACAAGTTGTTCCACTTCTGAATGAATGGAAACGATAGCCCGTCTTTTGGGGATTTCCATCCAGAGTTCTTTTGTGAGTGATTTCATAATGAATTCTCGTAATATCCAGATAAATAGAGGATGTTTTAAGGCGAAGTTCAAAGTCAGATTATCAAAATTCAGTTTCATTAAGAAGAAGATTCATCTGTTATTTTTTAAAATGATCGGCCATTGATATTGAAATTCTTATCATTATCGATAATTATCGATAATTGATTATGTGGGGTGAAAGTAGTAGAAACTGCCTGTAAGTAAAGATTTAAGAGTGAAATGAACCAGAAGAAAACGACAAACAGACAAGCGGTGAAAGATGGTGTTCTTGATCTGATCAGGTCGGGAAAATTGCGCCCGGGGGAAAGGCTGGTTCAGCAGCAGCTGGCAAAGCAGTTTGGCGTAGGTCAGGGAGTTGTCAGGGAATCATTATTGGAACTGACCGGATGCGGATTGGTGGAAGTGGTTGATAATTCCGGCATGTTTGTTGGAGAACTGGACCAGAACCAGATTACAGATGTTTTTGAAATTCGAGAATTGCTGGAAGGTTTGGCGGCCCGGCTTTGCTGTAAAAGAGCCAGCAGAGAACAGATTGAGGAACTGCAGGAAATTATTGAACAAATATATGAACTCGGTTCAAAAGAAAAATTTGAGGAAGCATCCCTGTTGGATCGAAAGTTTCACCAGATGATGATCCAGTTTTCCAGAAACCGAATGCTGGACCGATTAAGTGATGGCTATCAGGTATTGGGTTCAGTTTTAAAGATGACATGGGATAACGAAATTGTTTACCAGGCTCATCGCGATATCGTTCAAGCGATTTCTGATAACAACCCGGAAGATGCAGAAAAGTTCGCTCGAATACATATAGCCTCTGCGAAAAAAGAAATTGAGAAAAAAATATCGGATGAATCGTACAGCTTGAAAGGAATTCAATGAGACCTCTCATATGAGAACCCCTTACATTAATGGTCTTCGTCATGGAATAACAGATTAACCAAACAAGTCACAAAGCAAGATATGTCAAATAACAAAAAAGACAATTTGGATCATACACATAGAAAGCCATTACGATTTATATTATGGTTTTTGCTTATTTGCCCCTTAGCGATATCAATCATTTATCTACCAATCTTATTCATCACACCT
>JAJRVU010000444.1 GCA_024277145.1 Planctomycetota bacterium | reverse complement strand
TTGCTATAGTCGCGTTTTCGTTTCTGTTAATAGTTGGACAAATAATTTTCATTACATTTGATTGTATTTGATTTTGATCGGTTGGGAATGTTTTTCTTGCCTAGCAACCAATTGTTCACCCCTGTAAATTTTACCAAACTCTTTAATAGATGCAATTGCTAAAGGACCAAAAGCCAATGCAAAAACAAATAATACGAGTAACTTGTTACTGGCTTGCCCTACTAATGATTTAATAAAGATTAATGGTGCCAATGCTAAAAAAGCTGTCACGAGATAGCTGACGAGATAAAATATCTTTCTCCATTTCCAGTTTTAATGAGGGAGCTTTACTTTCATCAGTGAGCAGAAATTCTGGATTTTTCACCAGCAGATCTTCCCCCCTGACTAAACCGGAAGGAATTTCCTTAAACTGGGATGCAAAACGTCGATGTAATTCAAAGAGCCCCGCAGCGACTGGATGAATTTTTTCAGAAGCTTTGCTTTTTAACATGTGATTCAAATCATCCAGATAAGAATTGAGTCGATAACTTGTGACATCCTGTTCTGTTTCGAGATTAAATCCATGTAAGAAAATAGAAAGACGAAATTGCGATAACACTTCCTTCCATTGAATAATCAATTCCTGAGATAGAACGTAATCTTTTTTCTGGATGGACTGGTGCAACTCTGCACGAAGTCCCCAGATATGCCCAAGCATAACTTCTGGCTGCGGGTATGACTGCTTAAACACAATGAACCCTGAAACCAAAATCGCGACAAAAATAATCCCTCTTAGCCAGTAAGGAGAGATTACCTTCTTCCAGAAGTTTTGTTTTGCAGACTCTTCCTGGATCATCATTCAGATTCAATCTTTATTTCCTGTAGATCTTTACGATCACCCAAGTTGCTATGTAGATAAGGGGCAATATTATAGCTCATTTTTCGGACAGAACCATCACACATGACAACCTGCCAACTATCAGTATGCGCACTCCCGAATCCAGCCGGACTGTCTTTCTGGTACTGATCATGCAAAGGAGGATAATCAGGATGTGAAGACCGAAGGGAATCATACGCCTGCCCTGCAAACAATGATTGCTCATCTCCCAGTGAAGTCGATTTTTCGTACGCTGAGACAGGCATATATTTTTCACCAATTAAATAAGTATTTGCTAATCCGTCAAGGACATCAGATCTGAGGATTTTGCTTCTCTGAAAACAGATTCCTGAATATTCTGTAGTGCTTTCCCATTGAAAATCGCCATCACCTTTTTCATAAGATAACGGATACCGATTAATAAAAATTTTCAGGTCTCCTGAATTAGCTGCGTAATCTGTTTTGGCAACGAAGTCTACATTCCTCACCTGTTGTGGTGCAGGTTTGTTAAAAAAACGCCAGGAGGGATAGTTAAGGGCTGCCCTTCGAGAAGGACAATGGAAAATTGGCAAGGGGGAGGTGACTCGTTCTGTTAAAGCCGTTTTCTTTTCGTCATATTCAAGCCCTGCTCCCAGATCATGCAAAGCATTGTTACCGAGGAATGGAAGAATATTGAAGGCCCAGCCCCCCGGTTGTTTTTCATCGTAGCCCCTGTCAGGATCACCGACCCATTGCTCTCCCCACCCACCGGTTGGAAAATGGCCATGAATATTATGATGCTCGATAAAAGCCTGTCCAATCTTTTTAAGATTGTTCATACATTGAGCTTTGCGAGACGCTTCTCTCGCCTGATGAATTGCAGGAATAACCAGGGCAATCACAAGAAAAATAATCGTCAGGATAACAAGCAGTTCAATGATTGTCAGACCTGCTCTTTTAATTTGTATTCCTGTACTTGAATTTTTAAACACAATTGAAATACCTGTCTGGTGAAAATGTTCCTGATGCCTTGACTGGAAATTGTCCCTTTTATGGTTTTAGGCTGTCATGGCTTATACACAAGTTAAGGACTCATCTTATCGGACCGGTCTCACCGGAGCTGAAAAATTCGTATTTGGAACTGGTTTAGTTCCCGGCAATAATGGCGTATTTTCATCAATACTTGCTGCCAAGCTATTTAAATTCTTGATAATGATTTTTCTTTTCTGGATATCAATTGCGCCTTCATCACGTAAATCAATTAACGCATTGGTGACTGTTTCTCTTGTTGACCCAATAATGCTTGAGAGTTCCTGATGTGAAAGCTTGATATTAATCAAGACACCTTCGTTGATCTGCTGACCGTATTTTTCAGCCAATTCCAATAGGAGATAAATAAAACGTTCTCTGGTTGACCGGTAAAGCAAAGATTTAAGCCGTCGTTCCAATCGCTTTCGCCTCAAACCCATCAAGCGGGATATTTGCATGGAAACAACAGGCTTTTCAGTCATCAATTCCCTGATGACTCTTCCCGGGATGAGCACAACTGTCGATTTTTCCATTGTCTCAGCAAAATCTTCTCGATTCCCAGAATCAAAAATGGCGAGTTCGCCGAAGATTTCACCAGGGTCGATAAAAGCTAGTAGTGTTTGCTTTCCATCTGAAGTGATGTGATACATCTTAATTCGGCCAGAAACCAGCAGGAGGACGGAGTCCCCAGCATCGGATGGAAGGTAGACCAGCTCTTTCCTCTGGAATGTTCTGAGGCTGGAATTCCCCTCAATTTTTGCAATTTCCTCTTCAGCTAACTGCTCAAAGAGATTGCAATTTTTGATATGCCAGAATTTTTCGCCCATTCCAACTTTTTCCAACAGGAGAGAATATGTTTTCAAGTACTTAGTTTATACAGTCAATCTGAACGAAATCCCATGCACAATAGCAGGATAAAGGAATCACTATCAATACTGTTAACCGAACCAATAGGTTGAAAACAATCTTGAAAAATAAATAATCCCTCAAATTTGTAATCAAACACACAGTATTTATTCAAAAAATATCCGATACTTCAACAAAATCATGTCATTCTGAAACATTGACACCAATTCAGATAGTATATAACTATAGTGCTATTTTCGTCAGATTGAATAAATGTTCAATCCCTATTCCTTCTGATTTGTTATAACCTTATAATATTGTGAAAGTTAGTCTTTCTTTCTAAGATCCAGAGATAAGAAGTACTCTATATTTTTTTAGCTTAGTCTTATTTTTTGAATTTTGTTTTTTCAGGTGAGCCATGTCTTCTGAAATTCAATCCGATGCAAACGAAAATGAATCCTGGGAACCTTGTCCTACGGGTCAGTTAAGCCGTTTGAATCAGGAACTAAAATCTCGAAACCATCGAGAAATCAGTAATCGAAGAATCCTCGTAACAGGGCTGTTTCTCGTTGCATTGGCCCCTGTCATCCTTTGGAATATCAACCGTAACAATAACACTAAAAACCACTTAGGTGGAATTTCCTGCAAAAATGTTCAAACTCATTTTGTTGCCTATTCCCAAAATGACCTCGATAAAAAAGTGTTAAAACAGATTAATACTCATCTGGAAGGCTGCAAAATGTGTCAAAAACTTTATCGAGAGAAAACCAGAAAGCTGTCTGATAAAACCGCTCACGCTTTTTTCCTGAAAGAAGCTCCTTCTTTTAAAAGAGATTCCTTCAGAACGTTGGCTTTTCATCAATCAGAACACAAATAATTTCAATCCAGTGCTGAAGTGCCTGAAATTATATTAACTGCTCACCTTCTTTATCTGCCAGATCTACTGTTCATAAGACTATTGTTTATCTGTCAGGACCAGTGGTCATATGGCCACAATCACCTGGAGTATGATTCCAGAATTATGGTTACATCAGCATCATTCAAGACAGGTTTATTTCTTTTAAGCCTTTTTCTCTCTTAAACATACGTCAATAATGGAAAGCAGTTTATTCTGGTTATTCGTATAATCCCGATTAATTAATCAATACGAATAGAATAATCTGCACAAACTACGAACGCCCTGTATAATTGGGGCGACTTTTATGGATTGGTCTCTTTACGTAACCCGATGCTGACGATAGCTTAAATGTCAGAGGTAATCATAAAGATTCCCCATAACTACCTGCCTTAACATCACACCCCAATTGGGTTTTCATTTTTTTATTCAATCATTGAAATCAAAACAGTGATCTGAAATTAAAAAATGCGGACTGCAAATTGTTGGATGGACAGTTGGCAATTTTGATATGGATTATTTAAGCATCTTCAAACTCTTCCTGAATAAGTTTGAGGATGTCTTGCCCCTTCCGGGTAGGAAGCTGGAAGTTGATCTTGTCTTATTGCATTCTGACATTGAAACAAATTGGCCAATATCTCCATAACAATAGGAGAGAAATCTTGCGAGACATTAAAATGCGCAACCGAGTTAAAGCTTTAGTCTATCTGTCAATCATCCTGCTTGTACCCTGCCAGGCATTTATCCGGGCTCAGGATTCTACGGCTCCCGCTAATTCCGGGGATGTCAAACCGAGCAAATTGCTGCAACTGGAAAAACCAGATGTTGTGAAAGAACTGAAACTGACAGCAGAGCAAATTACCAAGATTTCCGATCTTTTCAAACAACGAAAAGAACAGCTAACTTCTGCAAAGCCTGAAGAGCAGGAAAAGGTTTCTTCAGAAAACCTCAAACTTCTTTCCGAAGTTCTGACGGAAGTTCAACGCAAACAATTAGAGCAAATCGGCGCTGAGCCAAAGCTGGTATTCAATTTTCGTTATCAACGATGGACTGATGTGCTTGACTGGTTTGCAACACAGTCGAATCTTTCCTTAACGATGGATGCTCCCCCGCCGGGAACTTTTAATTACACTGACAAAAATGAATATACGCCATCGGAAGCAATTGATCTTCTTAATGGTGTTTTACAATCGAAAAGTTACACACTCATCCGTCGTAATAAAATGCTTCTTGTACTGGACATTTCAGAAGGAATTCAGGATAGCCTGATTCCAAAAATCAGCCTGGAAGAACTTTCCAAACGAGGGCAGTTTGAATATGTGAGTGCAATTTTCCCAATGGAAGGTCGAATTGCAGAAGAGGCAAGAAAAGAAATTGAACCATTGCTGGGTCAGCATGGAAAGATTGTTGTCTTGCAGAAAACCAATCAATTGATGGTCACTGAGATGGCAGGAAGGATGAAATCTTTTGAAGCCATTATTAAATCAATACCGCTTCCTGAAAAACCAAAAGAAGAAGAAAAGCCCCCTGCTCCAGAGCTTAA
>JAJRVU010000443.1 GCA_024277145.1 Planctomycetota bacterium | reverse complement strand
ATTGATCAGGCAGTCATCTCAAATGGTGATGTCATTACGATTGGAAAATTTCAATGCAAACTGGAAACCAATATTTCCCGATTGTTTTTTGACCAATATTCAGGACACGATGAACTTTCTTCCCATATTAAAACAATTGAACAGGCTTTAATAAATCGCGACAAAAATCACCAATATTTCGCACGTTTTATCTTTGAAGACAAAGACTCAAACCAGCTTCAGAAAAATATTTTCAGGCACTCGACTTTGATTGGTTCTTCTGAAGGATGTAATATTCAATTGGTCGCACGTGATGTCAGTTCGGTTCATAGCCTGGTTCTGATTTCGCATGGATTACTATATATTCACGATCTCAGATCTACAAACGGAACTGAAGTGAATGGCGTTCGGGTAAGTGTTGCTCGTTTGGAAGATGGTGATATTGTCAGGTTTGGTCGGAAAGAGTTTCGCGTCGAAACCAATCTTTCTCCACTTTTGCCAGTAACTGAGCAAACCGATGACAGTGCAGAACTTGATGACAGTGCAGAACTTGATGACAGTGCAGAACCTTCTCACGAATTAGTAGAAGAATTGAAGGAAAAGGAAGCGAGGTTAGAGGAACTCGAATCCCAACTGAAACAAAAAGAGACTGATTTAGCCGAGCAGATTCAAAAACAGACCGAAGAAAAACGTGAGCTTGAAGAACAGCTTCTGCAATTCAAGCAGGATTGTGAATCTTTTGAGAAAACGGTTTCAGAACTGGAAACTAGCCAAGGTGAACTGGAGAAATTAAAACTGGAATTTGAAGAGTCTTGCAAAAAAGAAGATTTGCGGCTTTCAGAAATCAATTTAAAGTTGAATGAAACTCAAGCAGAGCTGGAACAGCAGAAACAGGATATTGATAATAAGCTGGAAAAATCGGAGGTCGACAGGGATTCGTTCTTCGCTGCAATCAGCTCTGAAGGTGAAAAACCTGTCACTGATTCTCAGGAATCTAAAAATCAGCTTGAGGAAGAGTGGGAAAAACTATCGAGCGCCCGATCTCAATTAAGAACGGACCAGACGAATTTTCAAATCGAGCAACAACGCCGGGTTCTGGAAGCGGAACTCCATGAAGCTGAATTAGCAAGATTGAAAAATGAAAATGATGTACAGAAAAAAGAACTGGAAGAGAAGAAAAAGGAAATTGAAAACTCAGGATTAAGCCTGGTTGAAAAAAAAGAACTAATTCAACATGATCAGGAATTGTTTGAAACTTCAAAAACTGAGTTTGAGGAAAAACGGAAACGCATTACGGAAGAGCTGAAACAAAGTCGCCAGCAGTATGAACAAGAGCAATCTGAATTACAGGAAAATATTGAACTCCTTTCTGTTAAACAGAATGAACTCCTGAATCAGATAGAAAAAAGAGCTTCAGCGGAAGCAGAATTCGAACGAAAAACAGAAGAAATTAATTATCGCCAGCAAGAAATTCAAAGAAGAGAGGAAGAGTATCAACTTGCTCACAAAGAATTCCTGAAAGAACAGGATGTGGTACTCAAGCAGAAAATACAGAATGAAGAAAATCAATCTGTATTTGATCGGCTAAATAAAAAGCTCTCTCAACGTGAACTTGATATTACGGAACGAGAACAGGAACTGATAAAACTTCAGGAAGAATTGCAACAGGATCGTGGCTCTTTCGATCAGTATGTGGAAGAAAAATCAAAACTTGATGAGCAAAAACAGTTTGTTGAACAGAAAGAAAATGAACTTCAGAAACTCAATGAAGAGATTTCCCTGATCAAGGAAGAGGCAGGAGATCAGAGCAACCAGTTAATTAATGAAAAGGAATCTTTTGAAACAGAGCGATCATCTTTTGAAGAAAAAATGATCGAACAGGAAAAACAACTCCTTGAGCACCAGAAACAGATTGAATTACAGAATCAGGAACTAAAAAAACAGAAAGAAGAATTGCTGAGCGAACAGCTTGATCTGGAAGAGGAAAAATCGAGGCTTCATAGTAAAGCAGAACGATTGACTCATCATGCAGAACAGTATGAGCACAGGCAATCCGTTCAGGAAGGGATGGCTCAACAGCTTGAAAGTCAACGAAAACAGCTTCAAATCGATCTCGATCGTGTTCGGGAAGAAATTAAAAATACAAATAATCAACTAAAACAACTTCAACAAAACACCGAAAAAGAACGCCAGGACCTGATCTGGGAACGTAGATCCTTCGAGCAGGAAAGACGAGTTCTGCAACAACAAAAAGCAGACCTCTATCGAGAACAGAAAAAAGCAACCTCCGATCCTGCACCTTCTGAAAAAGAGATTTCGTTAACGAAAAAACTATTGAATAAAGGGTATATGACGCAGTTCCAGGCAGATTGGTTTCTGGAAGGATCTTTTAAAAACTATTTAATTGAAGATCGATATGAACTTCTTTCCCTGCTGGACACAGGTGGAATGGGTTGGCTATACAGTGCGCTGGATCGTCAAACCGGAAAGAGAGTTGTCCTGAAAATTCTTCAGGATCCGAACCTTTCTGACCCCGGCCTTCTATTGAGGTTTCGACAGGAATCTAAAGCAACACTCAGGTTGCAGCATACAAACGTGATCCATTCTTATCATTACGGTGAACGTGAAGATTTTCATTATCTCGTCATGGAATATCTGGAAGGGATTAACATGATCGAACTGGTTCGGTTACATGGACCACTTCCTTACCAGATCGCCTGCAACTTGATGATCCAGGTTGCTTCCGGGTTGAAATACATTCACAGTCAAAACATGGTTCATCGGGATGTCAAACCGTCCAACTTCCTGATTGATGAAAAAGGTCAATTAAAAATTCTGGATTTCGGCCTGGTCCTGATTCATAAAGACAAAACGGAAGAAGAATTCACGCTGGCTATGCTTTTCGGTCATGATTGTCTGGGAACTGCGGACTACATTGCACCGGAGCAATCACTGGACAGTTATCAGGTCGATTTTCGAGCAGATTATTATAGCCTGGGTTGTGCATTTTATTATGCGTTGACCGGAACCGTGCCATTTCCTGAAAAAGGTAATCTTGAAAAGATTGAGGCGCATCGTTCACGAACTCCGCAACATGTCAGCCAGATTATTCCCGGTATTCCTCGTGAAATTGTTCATGCTGTCGATAAACTCCTTTCAAAAAATCCTGAACAACGATTCCAATCTATGGATGCCCTGGTACAGGTTTTAACTCCTTTCGCAAAAATGCGTCCCATTGTCTTTGACCATTCGATTATCCTGAAAATGCGAGAAGAAAAAGCTAAAGCCCGACTCTACCGCATGGCTGAAATGATCCAATCAAACAATCCGGACTCAGCAGACGACACACGTGCAGGAGACGTTTCCAATTCAAATACATTTGCTGATTTGCGAGAATCCGACAGCAATCCTTAATTAACGGGTGGTTAGTGCGTTTCATACAATGAGTCGATCGATTTTCCCCATTATTTGCAGTCCATCACCGGGATATGTAATTGAAAATTGATAAAGTGGACCAGTCAACCTCGACAAAGTCGCCTGAATATTCACAATAAGGTTTCAGGATATCTTCTCTTTCAAAACATTCTTTTTCTAATCATATAGTAACAATAATAATTCAATGAAATACGTTTTAATAATTCCTGATGGATGTGCAGATGAAGCACAATCTTCCCTGAATGGAAAAACTCCCCTGCAAGCTGCAACAGTTCCCAACATGGACAATATTGCAAAAGAAGGAATTATCGGGCAGGCAGATAATGTTCCTCTTTCGATGTCTCCCGGAAGTGATGTCGGCACGATGAGCTTGTTTGGATACGATCCATTTGTTTATCACACCGGGCGAGCACCGATTGAAGCAGCTGCTCAGGGAATTAAACTAGGCGAAAATGACTGGGCGATTCGCTGTAATCTTGTCATCGTGAATAATGGTGTCATGAAAAGTTTTACAGCAGAGCAGATTCCGAATGATCTGGGAAAAGAATTGATCCAGCTTCTTCAGAAAAGCCAATGCGGGAACGAACACTGGAAATTTCAGGCAGGTGTCAGTTATCGCAACCTGTTAATTTATCGGGGGCGAAACGAAGGAAAATCTCCTTTCGGAAAAGATACTCAAACAACGCCACCTCATGATATCACTGATCAACCTGTTCAGAATCATCTTCCGCAGGGAACTGGTTCCGAGTTTTTAATTGATTTAATGAAACAGAGTGTTCCTCTTTTCAAGGAATCTGAAAACAATCTCGCTCGAAAAGAAACCGGGCATCAACCTGCAACACAAATCTGGCTATGGGGGCAGGGGAGTGCACCCGACCTTCCATCATTTAAAAGTCTTTTCGGTGTAGAAGGTGCCGTCATCACCGCTGTTGATCTACTCAGGGGGCTTGGTCTTTTAATTGGCTGGGATGTGATTGATGTGCCGGGAGCAACCGGATACCTCGATACCGATTATCAGGCGAAGGGACAATACGCCATCAAGACGCTTTCGGAAAAAGATTTTGTTGTTGTTCATGTTGAAGCAACCGATGAAGCATCCCATGAAGGAAATGCAAAAGAAAAAGTGAAAGCGCTTGAGGAAATTGACAGTAAAATTGTTGGCCCGGTTCATGAGTATCTGAAATCTCAAGGGGATTATCGAATTCTGATTTCTCCCGATCATCCGACTTTTTTAAGAACAAAAACACATAGTCATGGCTACATTCCTTTCACCATGTGCGGAGAAGGAATCACTTCTGACACCATTTCTGAATATGATGAAGTGGAAGCTGCCAAATCAGAAATTACGATTCCCGGTCACCAAATCATGCCTTTGTTGTTTAAGAATGACTGATTTATCTCAACTTGTTGATTCACATTGGCTGAACTCTTTTCGTCGCAGACTGAGAAGCTGGTTCAGCAAGCATGGTCGCCTGTTACCCTGGCGAGCGACTTCCGATCCGTATCAAATCTGGATTAGCGAAATCATGTTGCAGCAGACAACCGTTACCGCTGTGATTCCTTATTTTGATCGTTTTATGGAACAGTTCCCGACCGTTCAGGCACTTTCTGAAGCGAAGGAAGAACAGGTTCTCAGGATGTGGGAGGGGCTTGGTTATTACAGCAGGGCTCGGAATATTCATAAAGCAGCCCGTATGATCATCCATGATTACGACGGAAAATTTCCTGCGACCGCTGAAGATTTACAAAACCTTCCGGGAATTGGTCGCTACACTGCAGGAGCGATTGCATCTTTTGCATATGACTTGCCTGCGCCTATTGTGGAAGCAAATACTCTCAGAATTTACACCCGTCTTTTGGGAATGAAAGAAGATCCACGATCCAAACAGGGACAGGAAATCCTTTGGGAATTTGCAGAAACATTCCTGACGAAAAAAAATCCGGGGCAACTTAATCAGGCTGTCATGGAATTGGGGAGCTTGGTTTGTACTCCCAAAGAACCGGATTGTGAAAATTGCCCGGTGATTCAAAACTGTCACGCTTTTGCACTCGATATTCAAACCGAAATTCCGGTTCCCGCAAAGAAGCCTGTGATCACTCCCGTGACAGATGCAACTGTTGCAATTTATAAAAAGGGAAAATATCTGTTACGCCGATATCAACCGGGAGAACGCTGGGCTGGGTTGTGGGATTTTCCCCGTTACTCACTTGATGGGGGGTGGGAAAATGCGAAACCTGTTTCACAAAAACAAAATTCAAAAATAGGAAAAATTTACTCCCAAAAACAATGCCAGCAAATTCTGGAAACGGAAATTCTGAATGGTCCTCAATTGCAAATCAGGATTGTTACGAAAGAAACCGAATTCAAACATAGCGTGACACGATACCGGATCCATCTCCACTGCTTTTCTGCCAATTGGGAAAAAGGAGAAATCTCATCCGACGAGCAGAACTGGACATGGGTCTCTGTAAAAGAACTGGATGAATATCCGCTGACAACAACAGGTCGAAAGTTTGCAAATGTTCTGATTAACACATAATTCAATTACGATCAGTTGTTACAAATTGAGGGATTGTAAGGATTTAGAAATTTGATCGCTTTTTAAAATCTGTTTTCTCGACATCAGTACACTCTGCAGAATCGGTTTGACCCATCTTAACAGCTCCATTTTTCCGGCATGAATTCTCTTAAAAACTGATTATATCCGTGAATTCCTATAAAAACGACGATAGCATGGGAAGCAGGCATTTCAGGATGAAATATGACGACCTCTCAGTACGGATGACTCATGTCTTAACGGGTTCTTATTAATTTCCGGGCTTAACTCAAATTGCAACAGGTGGCTTGATGGCTTCCAGACAATCTGATCTTTCCTCTTCACCTGAAAAGGTCAAGAGCCGGAACGTAGCTGGTAATCGCCAGAAAAAGAGAACTCCTGATCCAAAATCAACGGATCCAAAAAAGGATGCGATTGCTATTCGGTATGATACAGAATCCCCCGAAATGATTCGCAACAGAATGTATCGCTGGATTTTCGGATCGTCCGTTGTCGGTTACTGTCTCTCTTTCTTTTTCCATTCGACATTGCTCACTGTTCTGGCTTTTATCACATACACAGAAATCGGGCAGACCGCGCTGAACACCATCATTACAGAAACGGAAGAACTGGAAAACATTTTCGTCGATTCCATTGATACCAAATTCGAAATGCAGGGAATTGATAATGAAGAAGTGAGCCAACCGGAAATTGAATTGGCTGATCTCCCTTTGGATATGCAACTTCCTGATCTCAGTAATCAGTTAACCGAAAACTTGTTAAAAGATATCGGGCGAGGCGAAGGTGATGAATCTGGTGATGGAACTGAAGATGGTAACGGCAAAGGAAAACACTTCCTTTTTAAAATGCCGACGACCGATAAAGTGATTACAAAGGGTTCGTTCACCGCATGGACAGAGCCGGAAGATCCCAAGCCGGGGCAGAATTATTTTATCGTAATCCAGATCAAACTTCCCAGAAATATCAAACGCTATCGCGTAAAAGACCTCTCAGGAAAAGTCATAGGCACCGACCATTACCGTCAGAAAATCCCCGGTCGATACAAGAAAAAATACCTCCCAGTGAAAAACCATACCACCCAGTTTGCTGTTCTTGTCCCCGGTGCTCATGCATTGGTGGAAGATTCGATTACCATTGAATCCAAAATCCTCAAAGAAAAACAGACCCTGCGAATCGTATTCTGAGGTTAGTATATTCTAAAACCGTAGAGCCCTCTGCCCAATTGCTGGTATCGTTTTCTGTAGCTCAGTTCGCTTGTTTTTTCAGGCTCTCAAGCTGGATTATTCCTAAATTAAACGGCTTTTCGGTGTATTTCCCTTCAATAGGGGGAACTGTGAATTGATAACCGTTCAGGATTCCTGCTGAGTGCTTGGAAAAGTCGACGTTCATCCTGTATTTTCCCGATGGCATATCATCTATTCGAAAGGAACCATCACGATCCACTGAAACAATCGCATTTACGGACTCTTTTTGATATTTTTGCATAGCTGTACTCCATTTTTTTCCTTCATCCGTTTTCATCCATGCTTCCCACCATTTTTTTCGTTCATCCAGATTTTTATTAATCTCTTCAGGAATTTTGGGAAGTTTTGGATGTAAGTCTTCTCCACGAATCCAGAGAGTAACAAAATTCCATAGAACCTTATCAGAATAATCCTTTGGCGGAACTAGCTTACCGATGACAGGCTGTCCAGACGCACCTAGCTTTATTCTCTTCGTTTTATCTGGAAATAATTTGATTGGAATTCTCAGTGACGAGGTGGCCTCAGTTGCACCATCATCTATCATAAAAGTAATGTTACGACCGATATATGCATTTCCCGGAAAGACACGCTCAAAAACAAATAAGCCATCTTTATCAGTTTTGACTTCATGATGAGAAAAGATATTCGGTGCACCTTTCCCGTAAGAATGAAGCCCATCTGAATTAATGAGGAGCCCCACGTTTGCTGCTGGATTAGTTCCTACCAGAAATGTTCCTTCCACACGCGCCCAGGGTGTTAATTTTATTGTTTTGGGAATAGGCCCGTCTTTGGATTTCAAATACGCAAACCCAAATTGATGAGTAATAACAATCTGAAAAGGCTCATCACGCGCAGGAATATTGAATCGACCATCAACATCTGCATTAAGTTTTGTTGCATAAGTAGAATCATCACGAATCTCTCCATTTAAGATGGAAATCTGCGAACCAGTCACACCTATTGCAATTTTCGCAGATGTTGCAGGGTCACCTGTATATGAAACAATTGTTGCAGCAATATCTTCAGCTGGTTGAAGTTTGAAATCTATACGGACATTTCCTTCGTCAAATTTGATATCACGAGAAATAGCAACTTTGTATCCTTCCGCTTCAATGCGAACCATTTGAGCAATATCATATGTCATTCTAACTTCATATTTACCGTCAACAGCTTCGTAGCTTTCGCGCCTGTCCCAGCTGATTCCAATTTCCGGATCCATATTACGAAGTCCCGGGATCACGCGAAATTTCTTAATCGGTTTATTCGTTTTTGCATCAACCACATTTCCTGTAATAACCAATGCTTTTGGTGGCTTGAAAACGTACTCTTTTTCACGTGCAATAAGTGATTGCTTGGAAAGTTGCATTCCACCCGGCCTGCAAATATCTGCCTTGAATTCATCAAGCGGTGCTTCATCCCATTCCCAGACACCATTTTCATTTGCAAATTGACTCACATGATCAAATTCAAAGTTTTTAATCATTCCGCGCCAACGTTGAAATAAAATACGAGCTTCGGGAATTCCTTTTCCATTTTCATCCACAACACGAATACGAACATGGCCACCCGGCTTCATAGTGAAATTCACCGGTTTCGTTCCAGGTTCAACGCGAATACTTTTCATATCCATTGCGTAACCATCTGCAGAAATGACAATTCGTGTCATACGTGGCTTGCACCCTGTCAGACTGTAGTTACCTTTTTCGTCTGTTCTTGTTTTACGAACGTCATTCAGGAATTTTGTTCGTATCAATGCATTTTGAATCGGTTTCCCGGATTCATCGGTCACGGTTCCTGTAATATTCAACCCTCGCTTCATCTCAATTCGAGTTGTCGGCTTTTCATTTTGTTTCACTTCAAAATTGCTACGAGAGATTTCTTTCCTAAATGACATAAAGTCAAGATGATCAATTTCAATCCATACTTTATTCTTTGAGACTGGAATATGGTTTATATGCCATTTACCTTCTGGATCGGTTTTAACTGAAATACCAGAATTATATTTCTCGTTGTCTCCCGGCTTCCTTTTAACTGTGATGTGTGGACGTACTTTTGCCCCCTTTATTGGGTTCCCTTTTTCATCCACGATAATCCCACCAACGGACCACGCTTGATCAAGCTCAGCCGTAAATTCTTCAGGGATAGAGGAAGAAAGCTTATTAGACCGCCATTCTGCTGAATAGGGTCCAAATCCCGGTTCTTTGATACCGAAAACAATACGCTCGGGAAGTTTTGCGAACTTTATTTCAATTTGTCCTGTGTTATCGGTTTCAGCATATGTTTCATTTTTACCGAGACCGATAAATTTACCCCGCAGGATTTGATCAGCCTTTAGCTTGGAACTTGAGTAAATTTCGAGATTTGCATTCGGAACAGGTTTGCCATCCGGTCCAACCACTTTCAGCACAAATGTCTTTTCCTTCTTCTCAGGCTTGGCAACGGTCTTCTTATTCTCATCTTTTTCTTTTTTATCCTTTTCTATTATGTTGCTGTCTACTTTTTCATTTCCCTCAGCAATCTCTTTACCATTCTCTTCTGCGTGGGAATTCCAAACCGGAGGAGCGATTGTGAATGCAACCCCCAACAGAATCAAAACGAACAGGCTGGTGAATGAAATACGGAACGGCTCGCGCAACGGTTCCCCCAGCAGTCGGGCAATTCGCCTGCGGACTTCAGATGGAGATCGACCAGTGACTGCCAATGATGTGATATCAGGATGAGTGGCCAATGCGGGTTTGGCTTGTGTGGGTTTGGCCAATGCAGGTTTCGAAAGCTCAATCACACGAAGTAGCGCAGTTGCGTAATTGATTCGCCTCTCGACTGTGGATGCAGTTTGTGATTGACAAGTCATTTCATCGCAACAATATTCTCGCAAAACGCTGATTCTTCTGCTGAGGTACCACAAAACCGGATTAAAAAACAAAACGATTTCAGCCAGACGCTGAAGCAGATTGACCCACAGGTCAAATCTTCGTATGTGAGAAAGTTCATGCATCAGAATCATTTCCAGTTCATCCATGGAAAGTCCGGTCATCGCAGATGTGGGAAGTAAAATTGTCGGCTTCATAAGACCAATCACCGTGGGGACAGCAATTTGCTTCGTCTGAACTATTGCAGGCGTGATTTTCATGGACCATTTTTTGGCAATCGATTGAAGTGCTTCCACGATAGGACCATCTTTAATCGGTTCGGCTTGTGAAACATATTGATTCACTTTGACCATCGTCACCGTAAGACGCATTAACATTAATGCGACACCCATTGCGTAAATGGTGATAATCCAAGGGGTGAATTGATGCCACCACGGTGCAGAACTTTCGGAAACTGGAATGACAACGGAGGGCTGATTCGCCTCGGATAATAATTCCTGAACTTCGATTCCAGTTTTCGTAAGAGCAGGTTGATTTTCAGTCGGCGTAATATCAAATGGTTCATCCGCCGTAGTGATTATATTGGTATGATCAGGAGCAACGGCTGGAGTATTGATCGGTCTCTCGGCAACCACTTCCTTGACAGGTAGTTTTTCGGCTTCGGTTAAGTAATATGTCACAGGCATTGCAACAAGGATGGTAATCAAAGCAACCACATTGACTGCATAACTTCGCTCAATACGATTTTTTCGCCAGAACAAATTCAAGCACCACGTAGCAAGAACCAATAAGGCAGCCTGCCAGAGTGAATGCATTAACGTCAAACTTAATCGAGTATTTAAAGTCATTTCAACAAGAGCATTCCAGATCATTATTTCTGCTCCTTTTCTTTACGTTTGATTAGTTTTTGAATGATGGCCAATTATTCAGAATCAATATCTGCTGTTTCCAGAATATTAAGCATCATGCCTGAGGGGGAACCGTCAAACAGACGGGACATCAAATCTTCCATGAAGTCCCCTGCGATGTTTTCTTTCAGCACCTTTGGCGAGAACAAGAATGATTTCCCTTCTTTCCGCCGATTCAGAAACTTCTTGCGATGCATGATATTGAGAATGGTGATGACCGAACTGTGAGCCAGCGGGCGGTTTGCTTTTGTTTCCAGCCTTGACCTTACTTCTCGAACGGGAAGAGGCGAGTCGTCCCATAATATTTTGAGAATTTCGAGTTCCAACTCCGTGGGATGTTCCGATGCCGGACGAACCATAATTTTAATTCCTGCTTAAAATTCTTTTACAAGAAGACTTAAAATGATATGAGCCTGCGAAAACAAATCTCGTATTGAAAAGATCTCTCTCGTCTTCATCTTTTAATTAATTAGATGATAATAATGGCAAATCATCAGCATGTCAATCACATCTTCTAATTAATTAGAAGATCCTCAAAAGAAATGAGCTTAAAAGAAGAGGCGAACATCTCAATTGAGCTTACCTGTGCAAAATAAGCATGAAAATAACTGTAACCGGCGTAATCGGAACATTCAGGCAGGTTAAATTGCTTCTTTTTTGCAACAAATTGGATAATTCCTCTCTCAAGACCATTCTGTGACCTAATTTTTATAGAAGAACTATTGTTCTCCAATCTATTTACAGAATTGAGTCTTAGTTGGATCAGCCAGATCCTTTGAAGAGTCTGAGTTCTGTAGTGATTGAGAAAAAATAAAATCAGACAAAAAATTAATCCTCGAATATCTAACGGAGTATTACAAAATGGCTGCAACTAATGTAGTGAATACCGGGCAACTCGATTTTGAAGACTTGAAAAGGTTGATCCACGGAAAACTTGTGGACAAACTTGATTTGTCGCGATTAGGAGATCTTGAAGGAGAGACTCTTCGTCGAGAAATCCGAATGGTTGTAGAACATCTTTGTGATACGGAAAATCCTCTTCTGAACCGTTCAGAACGAGAACGCCTGATCGAAGAAATTCTGGATGAAACCTTCGGCTTCGGACCCCTTGAGTTGCTCCTCAAGGAAGAAGGCGTTGCTGATATCATGATCAATGGCCCCAAGAATGTCTTTGTCGAAAAAAACGGGCGGATTCAAAGATCATCTGTGACATTCCGAGACAACGATCATTTGCTTCAGATTCTGGACCGAATTATTTCCAAAGTCGGTCGTCGAATTGATGAAACATCTCCAATGTGTGATGCACGATTGCCGGACGGTTCTCGTTTGAATGCCATTATCCCGCCATTGGCTTTGGATGGACCTTCACTCACCATTCGTAAATTTGGTTCCAATCCTTTAACGTTGGAAGATTTATTAAATTTCGGGGCGTTTACTCCTGAAATCATCATGGTTCTGGAAGGTGCAATTCGCGCAAGATTAAACATGATTATTTCCGGCGGTACTGGTTCCGGTAAAACAACATTGTTAAACACATTGTCCAGTTTTATTCCGGATGATCAGCGAATTGTAACAATCGAAGATGCTGCTGAACTTCAGCTTCAACAGGATCACGTTTTGCGATTGGAAACTCGTCCTCCGAACATTGAAGGAAAGGGACAGGTTTCTGCAACGGATCTTGTGAAAAACGCTTTGCGTATGCGTCCTGACCGAATCATCATTGGAGAATGTCGTGGAGCAGAAACTCTGGACATGCTTCAGGCGATGAACACAGGTCATGAAGGATCATTAACCACCATTCACGCAAATACTCCTCGCGATGCTGTTTCCCGATTGGAAACAATGATCGCCATGGGCGGAATTGAATTACCGATGAAAGCGATCAGGCATCAGTTTGCCTCTGCTGTTGATTTGATTATTCAGGTTAACCGGTTGCAGGGTGGTCCGAGAAAAGTGACACACATTACAGAGGTTCTGAACCTGGAACAAGACACCGTGATCATGCAGGACATTTTCCTCTTTGTTCAAGATGGAATTGATGAAAATGGAAGAGCCTACGGACATTTTGAATCAACCGGTGTTCGACCTGCGTTTATGGAACGATTTGATGCAGCAGCAGTACAGTTGCCTGCAAATCTGTTTGCCCAGCGGATTCTGGGTCAATAAGCGAATTACGCTTTTTTGTGGCCACGAGCCAGAACCGACTTTTTGAAAATTAAACTCAATATAATAAAAAAATTAACGATAAATAATAACTGAGAAAACTGGAATACATTATGGATCCTGTCATTCTATCATTGATTGTATTTGTTGCTGTCGTTGCGATGGTTTCTGCGTTAGCGTATGTCTTCACAAATGTAGACTCAACAAAAGCAGAAGATCGCCTTGATGTCTTCACCGGACAGAAATCTGCTGCAGGTTCGACCAATAATTCAATTGTTAAAGATGAACTCATTCGAGAAGGAATGGGTGGCCTTTCGGTTGTCTTTAATAAACTGGTCAAAAAACTTTCCAATACGCGTCAGTTTTTTGAACAAGCAGATTCTCCCATTCGAGTTGATACATTTTTCATCATTTCAATGGTCCTTTTTGGCGTTGGAGTATTGTTAGCCTGGATTGGTCGAGCTCCTACTCATCTTTATCCGGTTGTAGGCTTATGCGTCGGAATCCTTCCACTTGGCTGGCTTTGGATGCGTCGAGGTAGAAGACTGAATAAATTTGCAGTTCAATTACCAGATGCTCTGGAATTAATCGCACGTGCATTACGCTCGGGGCATAGTCTGGGCTCAGGGTTAACCGTTGTCGTTCAGGAAATGCCTGATCCAACTTCTCAGGAATTTGGAATTGCTTGTGAAGAACAAAATCTTGGTATTCCTATTGAGCAGACATTACAGAACATGCTTAAACGAATTCCTAATATGGACCTTCAGTTTTTTGTGACTGCTGTAGTTATCCAGAAACAGGCGGGTGGAGACATGGCCGAAATTCTGGAAAAAATCGGAAAAATCGTTCGTGATCGATTCCGAATTATGGGACAGGTGCAAGCACTCACCGGGGAAGGTCGAATCAGTGGTGTCGTTTTGATGGTCCTGCCGATTGCCCTTTTCTTTGCTGTTTACTACCTCAACCAGGAATACATCATGTTGCTGTTTACAGAAGAACTTGGCCGGAAAATGATTGGGGTCGCCGCTTTTCTGCAGGTTCTTGGTGCAATTTGTATCAATAAAATTGTCAAAATTAAAATCTGATCATCAATTAAATTGTGATCAATTAATAATATAAACACTTGTCAAAATAACTCTATAAAAATATTTGAAAGCTTGAACCATGGATAATCTTGAATTCCTTCCCTGGATCATATTTGGTGCAATTACAATCGGTGCCTGGGCCATGATGTCTGTTCTTTCTAATAAAAAGAACCGTGCAGACGAACGGCTTGATGAACTCAGGGATCCGACAATTCGCGCCCGTTCACAGGAAAACAGTGGAAACAGTGGAAACAGTGGAAACAGCGGAAACGGTACTGACGATAATGCTGTTGGAAGCATGTTTAAAAAAGCAGCTCCTACACTTTCCAAAGCACTCAAACCTAAAACGGAACTGGAAGAAAATAAACTGAAATTACAGCTTGCCAATGCAGGCTTCAATGCTCCCAGTGCTTCCCAGATTTACCTTGCAATCAAATTTTCATTTTTATTGGCCGGAGTTGCAATTGGTTCCTCTTACGGACTATTCGCATATGGAATGACATATGACTGCATGCTTGCATTGATAGTCTGTGGCGGAGTTGCCTTTTATCTTCCGGGAGTTGGCCTCTGGTGGATGCGTCGAAAAAGAATTGAGAATATCTTCCTGGCATTACCAGATATTTTAGACCTTCTGGTTGTTTGTGTAGAAGCAGGCTTGGGTCTTGATGCAGCAATGAGACGTGTTTCTGCTGAATTGGAAAGTGCCTACCCTGACCTTTGTTCAGAATTTTCATTTGCAAATATGCAACTTCAAATGGGATACACTCGAAGGGATGTTCTTCATGAACTTGGTATTCGTTCAGGCGTTGATGATATGAAATCGCTAGCAGCCATCCTGATTCAAGCTGATAAATTTGGATCTTCCATTGCAAAAGCATTGCGAGTTCAATCAGATAGCATGCGAGTGAAAAGAATGCAAATGGCGGAAGAACGTGCTCAAAAAACTGCAGTGAAAATGATTTTCCCGTTGGTCCTGTTTATTTTCCCCGGAATTTTTGTGATCCTCGTTGGACCTGCTGCCATCATGATGATTCAACAGCTCCTCACGACTTAATCAATCACAACAACAAATATAATACTAAACACCTTCTCATTATCGGGAAGGTGTTTTTTTATCCTGTTTCAACTCTTATACAGTCAATGTTAAAAAGCTTTGACATCCAATTATGAGTTGTTCATGGGAAAGATTTTCTAACAGTCTGAAATTTAAGGGTTTACGAGATCTGCAACCTTGTATATTTTTTATCGGAACCCAATTTGCACTCCAATAAAGTGAGCTATTCTGTCTCAATTGAAGTGACGAGAATTTCATTCAATAATGGATTTACAATCTGAGTTATCGTTAATGACACCTGCGATGTTGTACCAATAATATTTATCAAATAAAGATTTACTACCATGATTTCCCATCCTTTTTGGATCCAGAAGCTAACGGATCAAATTACTCCTTATATGAGTCCTTTGGGAGTCTCAGCTCCGGTAGGCTGTCACACGTTCCATGATGAAGAGAATGATGTCTGGGAAATCTCTCTTTTTACATCGCAAACTGAAGTGCTTGGTGGTGAATTTGATGGCACATCGTTTCATTCAAATTTTGTTCTCGATATCAATTCCGTAATTCAGGTTTTCGACAAAGTTGAACATCTCGAATGGCAGGCAATTCCTATAGACAAACAAGACGGGCTCGGATCACATATTTCGATTGAAGGAATTTATAATAATAATTCCGTCTGGTTAAGAATTCTCTCAAAACCACCTAAAGAATGCGGAGTTGGTCAGATTCTGGATGATCAAAGCAAAAAACTGTTTGATCTCTGGTAAGAATTACTTTCATAAAACCAGTTTGTTGATGATCCATTGGAGAGTTTCAACCCTGAATGTGATAAATACATTCGATATTTCCAGTTCATAAAGATATAATACAGTAACACCATTTTTCATCGCCAGGTTATGTTCAGGAATGATGTAGTACGTGGCGCACTGTATATATAGTCGGGATAACACTTAAACCTTCTATGTGGCCGTAGGCAGAGCACCACGGGTTTACCCGTGGGTGAATGAACCCGACGGTGGTATACTTTGTGAATGGAATATATCAAATCAGGT
>JAJRVU010000442.1 GCA_024277145.1 Planctomycetota bacterium | reverse complement strand
AGATTCACCCGAAAAATATCTGGGAATGATTCGCCCTTCACAGGATCAGCAGTTTGGTGATTACCAAGCGAACTTTGCCATGCCTATGTCGAAGGAGTTAGGCAAAGCACCTCGGGATGTTGCCTCTGAAGTGATCGCTAAACTCAATGTCAGTGAATTCTGTCACCCGCCGGAGGTTGCAGGACCGGGGTTTATTAACCTGAAACTGAAAGATGAGTGGCTTAAAGAATCTCTCAACCAGATAAAAAATGATGACAGGCTGGGTGTTCAATCAGTTGAGTCATCACGAAAATATATAGTCGATTACTCTGCACCAAATGTGGCAAAGCCTGCCCATGTCGGGCATCTCAGAAGCACAGTCATTGGAAACGCCTTGTATCGGGTTTTACAGTTTCTCGGGCATGATGCGGTGAGTGACAATCATATTGGTGACTGGGGTACCCAGTTCGGGATGATTATTTACGGATACAAGAATTTTCTGGATCAACAATCGTACGAGAAAAAACCGGTTGAAGAACTGGCGCGTCTTTATCGATTGGTTTCACAATTAAGCGATTTTCAGTCCGCAGTGAAATCTCTTCCTCAACTTAATGCAAAGCTTGATGAAGCAACACAAAGACTTGTTGATCTGGAAAAAGCTGATTCAAGTAAAAAAGGATACAAAAAGAAACTTAAAAAGGCACGGTCTGATATTCAGAATCAAAAGTCCGGGATCGTTTCCTGCGAAGCTCGGATTGAATTAATCAAGAATGATCCTGTATTAAAGGAATTGGCAGATGGTCATCCTGATATTGCAGAAAAAGCAAGACTGGAAACTGCCAAACTCCATTCGGGCGATCAGGAAAACCTTGCTCTCTGGGAAAAGTTCATTCCCCATTGCCTGGAAACATTACAGGAGATGTATGACAGGTTGGATATCAGTTTTGATATGTCTCTGGGTGAAAGTTATTATCAGCCCATGCTTTCAAAAGTTGTTGAGTCCTTAAAGGAAAAAGGGCTTGCAAAAGAGAGTGAAGGGGCTATCTGCGTCTTTCATGAATCAAACGCTGCTCCTTTTATTGTCCAGAAAACAGATGGGGCATTTACCTATGCAACAACTGACTTGGCGACGGTTGAATATCGTGTCAATGAATTAAAAGCAGATTGCATTCTTTATGTTGTTGATTCTCGGCAGGGGGAACATTTCAAACTACTGTTTGAAACAGCTAAAGCCTGGGGATATGATTCCGTTGAGTTCCATCATGTAAATTTCGGAACAATTCTGGGAGAAGATAGACGCCCATTCAAAACAAGATCAGGTGAAGTGATAGGTTTGGGAAGCCTGCTGGATGAAGCGGTAAGCCGAGCAAGAGCTACAGTCAATGCAAATGATGATGCCAGAGAAAAGCCTGAACTGGATGATGCCAGCAGGGCAGCGATTGCTGAAACCGTTGGGATTGGTGGAATCAAATATGCAGATTTACATCATAACCGGGAAAGCGATTATATTTTCAACTGGGATAAAATGCTTTCCGTAACGGGTGACACTGCAACCTACATTCAATATTCCTATGCCAGGATCAATGGAATTTTCAGGAGAGGAAATGTTGACCTTGCCCGGATCAGGGAAGAAGTTGAACTCTGCTTGGATAATCCTGCAGAACGAGGTCTTGCGATTCAAGTTCTACAATATAGCGAGATTCTGGATCAGGTGATTAAAGAATTGAAGCCAAACCTGCTGACGGATTATCTTTTTGGGACTGCAAATTCTTTCAGCACTTTTTATGAAAAATGTCCGGTGCTTAAAGAGGAAAATGAAGAACTGAGAAACAGCAGGCTATTTCTTTGCGACCTGACATCAAGAATTCTGAAGCATGGTCTTTCCCTGTTGGGAATTAACACCAGTGAAAAAATGTAAGGTTCGACAATCCCTGTTTAAGCAGTAAAACAGTTCAAATATTGATTCAAGGCGCAAAAAAAAGACATAGCCTTGATTCAGGTAATGTCTTTTGATTTATGATATCCAGATCGCTAGATGATCAACCGTTTATTTGGTGATCAGTTTAGACAAGCGAGATTTGGATCGGGAAGCTGTCTTCTGGTGGATAAGACCTTTTGCTTCAGCTTGATCAATTTTCTTGACAGCAATACGAAATGATGATTCCGTCAGTTCTTTATCATCGCCAGCTGCAGCTTCACGGAATTTTTTAATGACTGTTCTCAGGGTAGAACGAGTTGACCGGTTATTTAAGCGTTTGGTGTCACTCTTTCTTAGAGCTCGTTTTGCACTTCTTGTATTTGGCATATTGTCGTTACTTAATCTCTTAAAAAGTGATGTTTATGGTTTGATGACAACTTGATTTGTGTCATATTATAATCTGAGTTTTAGCTGGTGTTATCACTTTAAACTCTTTTATAGAAAGAGATTAAGGATTTACAACAGCATTTGGACTTCTCGGGAATTGTATACAACGTTCCCCCAGAAATCCTTGAAGGAGAGATAGTCTATCGAACTGAGAATCAGATTACCAGTCCCGGGCATTTTTTTGCATAAATTCCCGTCGCCAACATAAAAAAGTATACGACTGTACACACCAAAAGGACTGTATTCTGCAAAACTTGATAAGGAAAGGTTTCATACAGAAACACGGAGAGTTTGTTAATTCTTCTTTGACTCTCTGTTTCCATTGTCAGGCACAGCACTGATCTACAGAACTACCGAATCATGAAATACAGAATTAACAACTAATCTTTTTTATCATCTTTGTCGTCCTTGTCATCGTCCTTGTCATCCATGCCTTGGACTTTTTCGAGGCGATCGATCGTATCTTTATAGGTGTAGTCGATTCCAAGCACCAGGTTATAATGTTCGAGTGCTTCTTTTTTGTCGCCATCTTTTTCTGCAAGGTACCCGAGAATATAATGGACTTGCGTGTAGACTTCCCGGTGATCATGAGGGTTTACGAGAACAGCAGCAGCTTCATATTGATACTTGGCTAGTGAAACTTTTTTATCGTTGTAAAAACATTCTCCCAAAGCCATCAGGACTGAGCTTTCGATTCGGGTATCTGCTCTTGCTTGTTGTAAAAGTGGGATTGCCTGTGCCCATTTTTGAAAGAGCATGAATCTTTTGGCGAGTTCATATTTCAGCTTGCTGTTTTGAGGGTACATTTCAACCCTGCTGGAAAAGACTTCAATTTCCCGTTTGACAAGTTCTTTTTTCAAAGCATTTCGGTTCTTGAGGGCTTTTTCATCATCCGGATTACTGACGAGCGCCTGCTTTGCATAGTCATAATTACTTTTGAGAACTTCGAGTTCGTAATCTTCTTTTTTCTCACGGATTCCAGAATCGCCACCGCTCATCTCTAAAGCTTTTTGAAGCCAATCGATTGCTTCGGCTCGATTTTTTTTACTGCGGTAGTATTCAGCTATTTTCAGGTAATGGGATTTATTTGTAGGCTCTTTTCTGATGGCATGCTTCAAGTCTGCTTCTTCAGACATCCCCGGTGCATCCGCTGCTTGTGGCATATTGCTTTTGTTGGGGCGATCATAATCGTAAGCTGTTTTGACATCTTTTGTGGTTTCTGCTTTTTCGTATCCACCCAATTCCATGACATCTTTAGCTTCTAGTGCCAATAGTTTTGAACGAGAAATGGAATCATTCGGTTTGAGTTTTGTGATTTGCCTCCAAAGCACGATTGCTTCCTGATAGTTGCCTCTCTCCTCCAAGATGTCAGCTAATTGGGTTAAGAGGGCGATATTTTTGTTGTCACAGTTAATGGCTTCCTTAAGACAGAAAACAGCAATTTCATCGTACTCTCTTTTTCGGCAGGCATCTGCAAGGGATGCGTTCAAAGATGTGTCCCAAGGGTTAATTGCAAGGCCGTCTTCCGCCAATTGATCGACTTTGTCCCAGTCTTTGGACATGGACGATTTTTTTATGGACAGCTTGACCGTCCTGGTTTTCATGGAAGCCATCATGGCTCCCTTGCCATTGTCTTTGTATTTTCTTTTTTCCACGCCGCGCAAGGTTTGGCGGTAAGTTAAGTTATCCGGAATCAGATTGACCGATTGCCTGAACATTTCAATCGCATAGTTCCAGTTTTCTTTCACCATTGCTTCTGACCCACGTTTCCAACACTGGGCAGCAATTTTCTTTTTGTCAATTTCGTTCATCAATGATTCATTTTCTAATTCAAATCAGAAATATCGTTCGTCTTTATTCACCGCATGAGAAATGCAAGAAAATGGTCAATTCAAGCAAACGATTATAAGAATCATAAGGTTAGCTTATTTCATTATATAGTGACAGGCAGCCTTATGTGAGCAAATTCAGTTAGAATTCAGCAGGATTACTACTGTTCAAAGTACTATTAAATGGCTGAAAAACAACAAATTGGTTCGATTTTTCATGATTCAGAAATTTGTTCAAAGCGAGCCAATTGGGAATTCATCAGCTTGCATTCTCCCGGTTCATGATCCAGAATGGAAATTCAGGTTAATCAGGCCTGTTTTTTCACAAAGATAAAATGCTTTTTCATTCCCGGAGAACCAACCATGTTTCAGCTTCGTCAGTATTTCCTTCTCATCTTAACAGTTTTTGCCGTTCAAAATGTGATGCAGGTTCAACCTGTTCAGGCTGAAAACAAACCAGCGATCACTTTGGATGAGGCAGATGATTCCTACAAAGTGCAAGGAGAGTACGTGGGAAAAATGAAGAATGAAGAAGGGGAGAATGTTTGGGGAGCACAAGTCGTTGCTTTGGGCGATAACAAATATCGGGTATGGGGATACCCCGGTGGATTACCCGGGAAAGGTGCGGATCTTGAATATCGTTTGGAGTCCAAAGGTCAATTGGAAGATGGAAAAATTATCTTTAAGGGAGAATATTCTGTTTCAACATGGAAGGATAATACGATAGAAGTTCGGTCATTAGACGATGAACTTCTGGGAACGATGAAAAAAGTGAACCGGCAATCTCCGACATTAGGAAAAAAGCCACCAGAAGGCGCAATCGTTTTATTCAATGGGAAGTCGGCTGATCATTTCAAAGATGGAAAAATGACAAAGGAAGGATTACTGATTCAGGGAACAACCAGCAAGGAAACTTTTCAGGACTGTGAACTTCATTTGGAATTCATGCTTTCTTATATGCCCTGGGCGCATAATCAGGATCGTAGTAACAGTGGCTGTTACTTGCAGGGAAGATACGAAGTTCAAATATTGGATTCATTCGGTATGGAAAAGGCATCCAACCAATGTGGTGGAATTTATTCCGTCAGTGCACCGAAAATTAACATGTGTTTTCCATCAATCGTCTGGCAGACTTATGATATTGAATTCACTGCACCCAAATTTGACGATCAGGGAAAAAAACTGTCCAATGCAAAACTGACAGTTATGCACAATGGTGTTCTCGTTCAAAAAGATGTGGAAGTTCCTGATGCAACACGGGCAGCCCCCGTCAAAGAGGGACCAAAACCGGGACCACTCTATTTGCAGGATCATAATAATCCTGTTCGATATCGAAATATCTGGATTGTGAAGAAATAATAAAAAGAGGGACGAGAGCGATAATTTGTGCGAGGAATCCTGAACGTTATTTTTGATGAAATTCGTTTTTCAACATCGGTTCAAGTTCTTCCACAAAGTCGTTGACATCTTTGAATTCACGATAAACAGATGCAAAACGGACAAACGCAACCTGATCAACTTCGCGAAGCAGGCTGAAAACTTTTTCTCCGATGTATCGGGAGGGAACTTCCCTTTCAAAGCTTTCGTAGATATCACCTTCAACATCGCAAATCAGGGTTTCTATCTGGCTTTCGCTGACCGGCCTTTTGTAGCAGGCTTTTTCCAAACCTGAACGAATTTTTTCCCGATCAAATGGAATCCGGTTGCCATCTTTTTTGATGACCTTAAGAGGGGATTCTTCAATCTTTTCGTAGGTTGTGAATCGTCGGCTGCAATCCGTACTGAGGCATTCTCGTCTGCGACGAATGACAAACTGCTGACTGGCACGGGAATCAATTACTTTGGTTTCACCATGCCTGCAAAATGGACACATCATGATGACCATCCTGAATTGCTATCGAATATTCGATTCAAAAATATATCCTGTAAAAATAGAACTCTTAAAATTAGATTTAACGATAAAATACTCAACAGTTGCGAGATTTTCCAGATCAAAACGTATTATCTAGCCTGTTTTAAGTGACATTCCGTAAAGAGAGACTCAGTTTCTATTGGAGTTTGCCTGACCAGATCAAGCCAAGTATTCCAAGCCCGTAGAAAGTGTACTCAACATCAGCCTGTTCATCCCAAGCTGCCCCTTTGAACCCTCCAGTCTTGAATTCAAGAGAATTAAGCACAAATTTTTCCACAACTGAGGGGGTAAACAGATGTTTTAATTGAAGGTCAATTGCGGTGAGAAGACCTGTAAAAGTTGATAAACCATCTGCAAAAGGAATTCGGGTATTTGCTTGAAAACCACCTTCATTATTGCACACAATTGTTAAGAATTCATGAATGTCCTGGCATAATTCGTTATCAAGACCGCCATGAATTTTCAAGATGGCAGCTGCAGCTGCAGTCGGGTTCGTGCCACTTCTTTTCATGGGATCAATTTCCACGAAGCCTCCGTCATCCCGTTGCCTGTTATAAATAAATTGGATTAATTTTTTTGAAGCGGGGAGATCCTGTCCCAGAAGTTCATATAGCAGGACCACCAGAAACGAGTGATACGTACTGCCAAGTGCCCCTTTTTCTGATTTTGCATAACCTCCGTCCTCTCTTCTAAGAGAATCCAGGCGGGTAAAAATTTGGTTCACTTTTTTTTCATCCAGTATATCTACAGGCAACTGATGACCTGATAACTGAAGAGCGATCAAAGAAAAAAGCCAACTGATCAGATCAATCACATTCAGGCGTTCCGGTTGAAACTTCTCAAGATACTGGCCAATGTGTTCACACTCTTGCTGAGAGATTCCCCCTGTGATCATTAATCCCCTGACTGCAAAGCCAGTGTAGTAGAGGTCGGAATCTCCTTCTCGTCCGGAGAAACCTCCATCAGAACATTGTTGTGAAAAAATAAAATTCCTGTGTAATGTTTTTTTTTCATCAGGCAGGTTTTCGAGCCCGGATGTTAACAAGTCGGAAAGGTGAAATAGATAAGTGTTGGAAGACATTAACCTGAATTTACTTCTTGAAAGTGGATACGGGTATGGAGTGATATATCTTTAAGCGTTTTTTAAGAATCCGGTATATTTTTATTTCAGCTTCCTCTTTTTTTTCTTCGGTAATCAGGTTGGCCGCTCCATCCCAGTTTCCTGTGAAGTGTTGAGTAATAGCTATGATGCTTCAAGCGGGCCAGTTTGAAAGTGACTTTTGCTTCCCTGACTTCAATATAATCTCCTGAGACAAATGGTTTGGAAACTTGTCCATCTATGACCATCGTTGCATTATCAGAAGCTTCGGGAAGTTTCAGGCAATAAAGACGCGAAGCAGAATCGACGATAGGGCGATTGGTTAATGTGTGAGGGCATATTGGATTGATGACGAAATTTTTAAGTTCCTGCTGAAGGATGGGTCCCCCTGCAGAAAGACTATGAGCTGTTGAACCGACAGGGGTTGAAATAATTAAACCATCAGCACTGAAGGTAGTGACATGTTCGCCATCAATTTCGAGAAGGACGTCAATCATGCTTAACGTTTTTTCTGCATGGACGACCACTTCATTCAGACCCAGAAATGATTCACTTTTACCATTTTTATGAACCAACCTGCAATCAAACATGAGATGTTCCACAACGCGAAACTGGCTGTTTGAAATCGCTTCATATTCCTTTTGAAATTCTTCGAGCGTTAAGTCAGCAAGGAATCCCAATCGGCCGAGGTTGATTCCCATAATTGGCAACTGTTGTTCCCCCAGTTCCCTGCAGGCACGGAGAATTGCCCCGTCTCCTCCTAATGTGACGATGAGATCTGCATATTGTTCACTCAGCTTGAGATTATTCTTTGAGTCAATAATGACGAATTTCGTGTTACTTTGCTGTTCCAGAAATTTTGTCAATTTCTCGAGCACAGCCTGAACTTCTGCCCTTTGATCTCTTGCTAAGATAATTAATTGAAATGTTTTAGTCATTCCTGTTTTCCAGAAGTTCTGAGTCTCTTCTAAGCAGAATAAAAAATGTTACTATAAACGAACTACGCTTTTTTGTGTTCGTGATGTCTGTTCCATTTTACCCAAGAATAAGGGTTCGTCTATCGTTTTAGTGAGATCATTTCAAGAAACATGATTTTAAAACGTATTACGCGTTTGTCAGTCTGTCTTGTTAACTGAAAATTAATAATATGAATTATTTTGCGCATGGAATTCGATTTCTGGATCGTCCTTACTATCTTGCAGGGACAGCCATCCCTGACTGGCTTTCCATTGCTGATCGAAAAGTGAGAATGCGTTCTCGACTGGTGAAGCCTTTTAACGAAATTAGTACACATGATGAAGCGGAAATATCATCGGGTGTGTTACAACATTTAAAAGATGATGACTGGTTTCATTCCAGTTCCGTTTTCAATCAAACGAGTCGTGACTTGACTGTTCTTTTTCGTCAAGAGTTAAAAAGTGATCCCGAATTAAGAGCAGGATTTCTGGGCCATATTGTCACAGAAATTCTATTGGATGCTGTTTTGGCACGCAGGCATCCTCAACTTCTTGACAGGTATTATGAAGCAATGGGAAAGGTTAATTCCGTCACAATCGAAAATTGTGTGAACAAGATGGCCAAAAACCAAACAGGAAGATTGGCACCATTAATTCCTCTTTTTTTAAAAGAAGAGTTCCTGAGAGATTATGTATTTCCTGAAAAATTATGGTATCGTTTAAATCAAGTTATGAAGCGGGTTAAGTTGGCTTCGCTTCCTGAAGAATTCATTCAACCTCTTGTGACTGCAGGAAAAATGGTTGAAGAAAGAGCAGAGGATTTGCTCCCTGAAAAATATTTTCAAGTCTCATTATAATAACAATAAATTGATGTGATGATTTATTGAATTGAATTTTGATATATTAAATTGTTGCAATTAAAGGAACAACTAATGAAATACGGAATGAATATGCTGCTTTGGTCATCCTCATTTGGTGTTGATGATACAGAACTATTTCAAAGTATTAAAAACATGTGATATGATGGAGTTGAAATCCCAATGTTTGAATTGGATGTGAAAGCATGTCAGGATTTGGGAAATCTTCTTGACGGTATCGGACTGGAACGAACTGCGGTGACGGTTTGTTCTCCTGAAGCGAACCCAATTTCTGAATCTGCTGAAGTGCGCCAGGAAGCAGTTGATCATCTTAAAAAAGTTGTCGATTGCTGTGAGGCATTGGGAGTTCAGACATTGGCTGGCCCTCTCCATTCTGCATTGGGTGAATTCAGCGGGCAGGGAGCAACGGACGCAGAATGGAAAAGAGGACAGGAAGTTTTGTTGCAGGTAGCAGATCATGCAGAACAGGCAAAAGTAATGCTTGCAATTGAATACCTGAATCGTTTTGAATGTTATTTCCTGAATAGTGCAGAAGATTGCAGTCGGTTTACCCGGGAAGCCAATCACCCGTATCTCAAAATGATGTACGATTCTTTTCATGCTCACATTGAAGAAAAAGACCCAACAGCTGCCATTAAAACTTGTATTGATCAAACGGTTCACGTGCATATTTCTGAAAATGATCGTTCAACGCCGGGGGAAGGTCAGGTTAACTGGGATGCAACATTCTCTGCCCTTAAAGAAGTGGGATACGATGGCTGGATGGTTGTGGAAGCATTCGGGCTTGCGTTACCTGAACTGGCAGCTGCAACACGCATCTGGCGAAAAATGTTCCCGGATGAAGAATACCTTGCAAGCCATGCTCTTAAATTTATGAAATCGCGAGTTGAGGAATAGAGAATTACAGCTATGAATTTGTAATGAGCCATGATTCTGTAATGAATATTGTATAAGAACGCATTCTCGTTTAAAGTATCGGTTGTTTTTTTGAATTGACTATACATCCTGGCTTAACATCGAAGGGGTGGCCCAGCCAGTCTTTGATGGCTGGGTCGCGATAGCGACAAGAAGATTCATCATACGCAATCATTTTCTCTATCACTTTTAGAGATAAATATCACCCAAAAATAAAGATTCAATCAATTCAGGATTCGATAAACATGGATCGGTGAAGGTGAGACTTCTTGTGCCTTGCGGCACCCAACCAACAAGTTGGTCGGGCCACCCATTTTCTTTGTTCTGAAATAAACCTTAGTTCGCATTATAGAGAACGCGCTATTTCAAAGTAGAATGGTATAAAAACGCAGAAGCGTATAAGAACGCAGAATCTGTAATAAAAGATTTCAGGGATCATCAAAAACTTTTATTTTATTAACTACAGGATACTGCTGCGCGTATTCTATTTGATAAAAATTAAAAAAGTGATTTTTGGCCCGGAGGATCAGAACCTTCATTCGAAGAGATGTTTTTCTCATTTGAAACTCTATCCAGAAACTCATCTTCGGAAATGACTTCAACTCCAAGCTGATCTGCTTTCTCTTTTTTGCTACCTGCTTTATCTCCTGCAACCACAAAGCTGGTTTTTGCAGAAACCGATCCCGATGCCTTCCCACCTAGTTCGCGAATTTTCTCTTTGATCTCATCACGAGTGAATCGAGTTAAGGTTCCCGTAACAACAATGGTTTTCCCTTCCAATAGTTTTGATGTTTGGGTTTGGACTCCTTCATCTTCAGAACCAAAGTTCAACCCTGCATTTCGCAATTCCTGAATTGTCCGCTCTCCGATTTCCGAGTGAAAGTAATGAAAAACCGCCTCTGCAATCACCGGACCAATTTCATTCACTTCAGCCAGTGATTCAATGGACTGGTTCATCAACTGGTCCATTGTCGGGAATGTTTTCGCAAGAATCTGTGCGTTACTTGTTCCCACATGCCGAATATTCAAGCCTGTCAAAAGTCTCCAGAATGGTTGAGTTTTTGATTTTTCCAATCCCTCCAGAAGATTATTAGCTGATTTTTCTCCCATTCGTTCCAAATTCAGGAGTTCTTCTTTTTTTTCAGAAAGTTGGTAGAGGTCAGGAATACTGCTTATTAGTTTTTCCGACATCAACTGTTCAATCAGTTTTATTCCAAGCCCATCGATATCCATAGCAGATCGTGAAGCAAAGAAACGAAGGCTTTCTCTTAATTGTGCGGGGCAATAAGGATTCGGGCATCGAATATAAACTCCATCTTCATCCTGAATGACTTCAGTCTGGCATTCCGGGCATGTTTTTGGAAAAAGGAATTCTTTTTCAGTCCCGTCTCGTAAATGTTCTTCTACGCGAACCACGTGCGGAATAATTTTTCCTGCTTTTTCAACAACAACCCAATCTCCGTTACGAATTCCCAACCTGTCAATTTCGTCTCGATTATGCAGGCTTGCCCTGCTGACAGTTGTCATATCAATTTCAACAGGTTCCAGGTTCGCAACTGGTGTCACCGTTCCTGTTTTTCCCACCTGAACTGTAATTTCGATCACTTTGGTGACCGCTTCATATTTTTCCCACTTGTAGGCAATCACCCACCGTGGGCTTTTCGTTGTATTTCCAAGTTCCTTTTGAAGGGCGAATTGGTTCACTTTCAGGACAATTCCATCAACTTCAAAATCAAGCGTATGGATTTGATCTGCAAGCGTTTTTGCATGTTCCTTCGCTTTTGATATATCCGGGAAAGCTTTGCAATCAGGGGTAATCGGAACCCCCATTTTTTTAATTCGGGAAAGATGTTCCGTATAGGAAGAGCATTCATATCCTTCAGAGTATCCTAACCCGTGTGCAATAAATCGAAGTTTTCGCAAGGCACACTTTTTCGGATCAAGTAGTTTAAGAGCGCCTGCAGCCGTATTTCGAGGATTAACGAAAAGCTGTTCCTGATTTTTTTCCTGTTCTGCTCTTAAATGAGCAAAATCAGTATGGCTGATGTAGGCTTCTCCGCGAATTTCCAGAACTGAAGGTGGATTCTTTTCATTCAGCGTTAAAGGAACCCCCAGAATTGTTCTCGCATTATGGGTGACATCATCTCCTTTACTTCCATCACCGCGAGTGAGCGCTTGCACCAAACTTCCATTTTCATAGATGAGTGCAAGTGCGACGCCATCAATTTTATATTCAACACTGTATTCAGGTTTTTCTTCTTCAAGTAGTTTCAAAATTCTTTTATCAAAATCATCCAGTGCGTTTTCTTCATAAACATTATCAATCGAAAGCATGCGAATTCGGTGTTCCACAGTTGTGAAACCTTCGATTGGTTCGCCACCCACTTTTTTAGAAGGACTGTCCGGCGAATCGTATTCCGGATACTCTTCTTCAAGCTGCTCCAGTTGTTTATAAAGTTTGTCGTATTCCAGATCGCTAATTTCCCGGATCGCATCGACATAATAAAGCCGGTTATGCTTGCGCAGTTCCTCTCGTAAATCTTCAATTTTTTGACGGACTTGATCGGACATGAATTATTCCTGAAGCATTTTAAAGTGATGCTTATAAGTAGTTTTTGTATTATTGATTGGCATTTGCTGTGTTTTCAATACATCAATTCGAAAAATAGTTAAATAGCAAAATGCACGTAGCTTGCAGAACACTACCAATTTAGTTCGTAATTAATTTCACATTCAGGTAGAGTTTTTTTTAAATCGAGAATAATCTTGTCTGATAGTTTAACCTCATATATATTTAGACTTTTTAGTTTTATTAATCTTTTAATCTGATCAATATTATTACTCGAAATAGGGCATTTCTGTATTAATAAAAACTTCATATTAATAATTGGAAGATCATTCTCAAATATTTTGTTTGGAATAATTGTTCTGTGCAATTCAAGATTATCAAATTTTTTAAGTTTTTTTAATTCTTCATAATTATTGGCAGTGATTGTGCATGCTGAAAAACTAATTGACATTAAATCATCTTGCTTAAGCAAGTGTTTAATTGTCTCGTTAGTAATTGTTGTCTCTATGAAATTAAAACGGATTACATTTTTCAACGGTGGTAAACGTTGTAAATAATTATCGTATGATTCTGGTCCTATTAGACAAATTCTTCTTTGTCTTTTATTTTTCAATACCTTTGGATTAATGTCAATCAATGAATATGCAGTAGATTGAATAAAATCTTGGAGTTCTTCAAAAGTTTCATACCCTGCAAAAGGAGTACGTTTTATTAGTCCTCCCATTTGTTTCAATTCCGAATACATTTCAGTTAAGTGCCTTGCTTCCTGGTAGGAATATCCTGCAAGGTAAATGTTTAATAACATGGACAGGAGACAGAAGAGAGGCAATGATATAAAAAGAGTCAAGCCAATGATGATCTTCTTTTTATTCGGCTTGTTCTTGGTAAACAAAAGGCTCATAAATATAACAACCTTAAATATATTTCAAACTTTAAATTGGACCACCTGGCATTGTGGGGTATGAAAATATTCATTATTTCCCGATGCAGAATTTACTAAAAATGCGGTCCAGAATATCATCTGTATAAACACTTCCCAGAATTGCCCCTAAATGATCCAGAGCAGAACGGACTTCAATAGCCAATATTTCATCACCTGCAAAATTCCTGGAACCGGATACAGCCTGATCAATTGCATTAATTGCCTGTTCAAGACTTTCCTGACATCGTGAAGCAGTCATTCCTGTCATTTGCCGGTGAATAATCTCTTCATTTCCTAAAGACGTTGAAATATTTTTAAGGAGTGATTCCATTTCCTGTTTGTTTTTTGTGCTTACTTTACAAATACAAAATTCAAGTGGAACCGTTCCAGAAGCCAGGTCCGATTTTGTTTGAATATAAAGTATCGATTGGTTCTGTTTTTTGAGCTCTTCAATTAGTTTTAAGTTCATTTCCTTTTCATGGGATAATAAATCCGTTGCACTGCACCAGACAACAAGATCAGCTTGCTTTATTTGTTCTTCCCGAAGATGTTGTGCAATCTTCATGATCGATTTTTCTTCATTTTCCCAGCCTGCGGTATCAATTAATTCAATGGGAATTCCATGACAGGAAATGAATGTGGAAAGATAGTCGCGAGTTGTCCCTGCCTGTTCCGTGACGATGGCTGATTCATTTTGTGATAACGCATTAAATAACGAACTTTTCCCTGCATTTGGTAAGCCAGCTATAACAACCTTCTGCTGACCGGTTGAAATATTTCGGTTACGGGCATCCTGTAAAAGATCTTTCAATACATCGGAACAGGAAATCAGGCGATCCTGGAATTCTGATTGAGAAACAAATTCAATGTCTTCTTCAACAAAGTCGAGACCTGCTTCCAAATCTGCAAGAAGATGAATCATGCTCTGTTGAATTTCGATCAGGTTCCCGGAAAGCCCACCCGCCAATTGTGTTAACGCTTCCTTCAATTCATTTTGAGTGTTTGCATCAATAACGCCGATGACTGCTTCAGCCTGAACAAGATCAATTCGACCTGAAAGAAATGATCTGAGAGTGAATTCACCCGGGCGTGCAGGTCTGACGGAATGACGATGCAAGGTTGTGAGAACTGCTTCCAAAAGTGGAGGAGAGCCAATCATCTGAATTTCTGCCATCGGCTGGCCCGTGTAACTTCGGTTTTCTTTCCAAAGCATAATGGAAACAGGAATTTCCAGCACTGGTTCTGAAAGGTTAAGCACGCCTGTATGTTGAGAGGCTCGTTTTACAGAATTCCATTTTTCTTTATTATCAGGTTCAAATAACCTTGAGAGAATTTCAAACGTGGAAGCACCACTGATACGGATGATTCCTCTTTGTGCTGCACCGGGAGGTGAAGAGAGAGCAGTGATGGTATCATCCAGATCCAAATTCATTGGATTACCTTAGTTCTAGTGCACCGTTTTCATGATCTCGGTTATTTTGAACTAGTAGGGTCT
>JAJRVU010000441.1 GCA_024277145.1 Planctomycetota bacterium | reverse complement strand
CAAGTCGATCTGCGATTTCGTTTAAGCGTTCTGGCGTTCGAGTACAAAGTGCAGTCAGATCAATGTCTGGCATTTCAGCAAGATTATCGGCATGGACTTCGCCAAACCATCCCAAGCCGATTACACCCCAGCGAACGTTGTTTGATTGGCTCATTATATACCCTCGTTAGTTTTGCTTTCGATAATCATTATTAATTAAAGAGAACCAAGTTTAATTCTTTGATCTTATTCACAGTAAATCACTGATACAGATCGATATCGACTCGTTAAAAATAATAGATTGATATTGCTGTGTATGATAATTGTATAAGTTTAGCAAACCAACATCAATATGGGGGGGCCGTCATAACAATTATGATTCTGCGTCATTTGGAATCCATGACGTCTTTCCAAAAAACTATTGATAATGAGAATGAAAAGTGATAGGTTTAGAAGAGATTAAGAGGGACGGTTATTTTCAAAATCGCCTTCAGACCCCTTGTTTTCTCTTTTGTAGAGACTTTGAATGATGCCAAAGCCTCGTAAAATAGCTGTATTAATCGAATGGTCGCGAGCCTACGGTCGGGGTGCGTATAGTGGCATCGCAAGATATGTCAACGCTCATCGAACATGGAAAATTTATTACACCGAAAGAGGGTTATCGGACGAAGCACCGAGTTGGTTACAGGGCTGGGATGGGGATGGAATTATCGCTCGAATTGAAAGTAACCAGTTGTACAAGCAAATACAACGGATGAAGATTCCGGCCGTCAACATGTTTGAACATAGTCGTAGCCGCAAACGAAATATCCCCGAGGTTATAACAAACAATCGAGCCATCGCTAATATGGCTGCTCAACATCTGATCGACCTTGGTCTTGAACATTTTGCTTATTGTGGACTCCCTGGAGTTTTCTCTCGGGATGCAAGGTCGGGCTATTTTGTCGAGTACATTCGAAATTCAGGATATGAAGTGAACGTGTATGAAGGTTCCCAACAGTCCGGCAGCAATTCCATTTCCACAGCGGAAGACCATGAACTTTGTTGCGAGGATGCAATGGCTACATGGCTTGATTCCCTGCCAAAACCGGTGGGGCTAATGGCTTGTAATGACTTGCGCGCTCATCAGGTAATTATGGCTTGTGGCGAGAGAAATATAATCGTCCCTGATGACGTTGCCGTCATCGGCGTTGATAACGATTAATTGATCTGCGAGTTGTGCCATCCCCCGTTATCGAGTGTTCAACAAAACCCTGAACGTGCTGGTTATGAGGCAGCTACCTTGCTTGATAAGCTTCTTGATGGTCATTCACCACCTGAAGATCCCCTTGTTATTGAGCCCTTGGGAATCGTACGTCGCCAATCTACTGACATTGTTGCAGTCAATGATTCAGAGGTTGCAGCTGCCATCAGGTATATTCGGGCAAATGCCTTTGGCGGTATTTGTGTTAACGATGTCCTGGACAATACTCATATTTCGCGCAGTACTTTGGAACGCCGTTTTACTCGCCTGCTAGGTCGATCTCCAAAGGTTGAAATTCTCCGTACACAATTGGAACAGGTTAAACAGTTACTTTTAACGACGGATTACCCCCTGGGAAAGATATCTCGGATGACCGGCTTCAGTTACACTGAATCTATGTGCTATAGCTTTAAACGAACATTCGGTCAGACTCCCGGACAATACCGTAATGAGTCAACTCAATAATTATTAATAAGTAAATATGTATTATGAAACGGAACGAATAATATGAACATCACCTTTCACCACATCGGATTACCAACGGACGAACCACAACCCAATGAAACTTATGTCGCTGAAACTAAAGTCTGGGTTACCGATCCTGCTGATCATCCTTACCGTGTTGAGTTTCTTCGATTTGAAGAGGACTCACCAATAACAGGCCCTCTCCGTGATATGTCTCATGTCGCATATCTGGTTGACGACATGAACACTGCACTCAAAGGAAAAGATATGCTTCAAGAACCTTTTTCTCCTCTGCCCGGTTTAACCGTTTCGTTTTTTAAAGAGAATGGTGCTATTATTGAATACATGACATTTGAAGGAGATGCGACAGAGTTCTCTCATTTGCAATCTGATAATAATTAGTACTCATCTCAAAACTCGGTTGGGCTTGTTCTGAATTCTATAAATTAGGGTCAAGGTTACGCATCAGAGAGTTTTGAGATTGTTTGTAGTAAACCGCTACTTATTCGACAAATCGAATGGTTCCGAATGAAGATGGTACATGAAAATCTGGCGGTGTAATTTGTGGATCAATCCAACTTATCCAGTCTTCGATAACCGGACCACCAGAGGGATCATGGCTAAACTCAGCCCGGTATAAACCAGCGACCAAATAACTACCAACATTATCTTCATGCAAGCAGCCCAACTTTTGAAAAGTAGACATTGGGATTTCCCCTTCAACAATATAGCCGGTGTTAGAAAGAGATGTCTTTACTTCCAATCCTTCACACGACCATTCCCAATTCATTTGTCGGTGGTATCGAGTTTCATAATCCAGTACTTCTCCACGAGGATCAATTTCAATCGAGTAATAGGGATTAAGTTCCAGTCCAGTACTGAAGAATATTTCCACCCTGTCAGAGCCAATCATTTTCTCCATGACATCAGCCCCTTCGGCCAGCACGACATCTGTGTCTGTTACGTCGAAGCGAACGTAAAAGGAATCATCATTCCACAAGGCGCGGAATTCTGTTGCAGGAGGATCTTGTTGCGTCCAGGGAAAGGTAAAATCGGTAAGAACATTAGCTGTATGCCAACAGTCATCATCACCACAGCCATCCAGCGTAAGTGACAGCCCAGCCTTAATACGTTTTGTGTGATAATATTTCAATTGTTGATCTGACAAAGACATGTTCTTTTTGCATTCTATAATTATATCGACCAAATATTACCAAGGTGGAAGCGCAAAAGTTCCACCATCCAGAGTGAGAATGGTACCATTGATATAACTGGCTTCATCACTAAGTAGAAAAGCTGCTGCGTTGGCGACATCCTGAGGTTCCCCCAGTCTTCGAACCGGAATTTTTTCTGCTACTTCTGCATAAAGTTCTTCTACTGGTCTATCCCATCCTTCACAGGATGCAGCGAGCATTGGAGTTCGAACGGTTCCCGGACTGATGCCAACGACACGAACAACACCTGCGTAGTCCGTTGTCAAACAGCGAAGAAGTGCTTCTGATGCGGCTTTTGATGCACAATAGACAGCATGTTGAGGAAATCCAATTTGTGCAGCCACTGAAGTTGTCATCAGGAACGTACCTCCGCCTGCTTCGCGTAATGCAGGAATACCATACTTTGCAGTCAGCATTGCTCCTTTAACGTTGACACCCATCACTTTGTTCCATATTACGTCGTCAAATTCTTCTACAGTCCCTTTCCCCCAGGCACCAGCGTTGCAATGAATGGCGTCAATTTGTCCAAAGGTAGACTTTGCATTTTTAATCAGTTCTTTAACTTGTTCTTCATCAGTCACATCACAGAGAATGAACTTCGCCTGCCCAGTTGATGACAGTTCGGCTTCCAATGCTTCGCCCTCTGCCTGCTGAATTGATGCCATCACAACATTGGCACCTCGAGCAACAAAAGTTTTTGAACAGGCTTCTCCGATTCCAGAGGTACCTCCCGTGACGATGATAGTTTTATTTTTAATTGTCATGACGTTATTGATCCTTGCTTTTAGATGCTATTAGTTCGTGGTTCTCATTTCAATTGCATTATCCACCATTCGGTGGAAATTATTAACGGGCTCGTATCCCAATTCTTGTCGTGCACGGGAAATGTCAATGGAAAACGAAAAGTAATCCGGGTTTGGAATATCCACTGTGGGAATGCCAAGTTTACTGGAAATGTAATCGGCTGCTTCACGGTATTGAAAAGACTCCGATGCAGCGATGTTATAATCCCGCCCGAAAGATTTCTCATTACCTAATGTTTTGTCAATTGCTTGCATCAGGTCGTCAATATGAACAATGTGTCTGGTGAGAGGCTCACTTGTTTTACCGACTAATACTGGAATACGTTCTTCTCTATTTTGGACCAACTTCATTACATTAGAGGGAACTTCTCCAAAACCGTGTCCCGGTTCTGCGGGATTCACATTCTGAAGTAATGAAAAATGGTTTAAAAGATCATCTTTTTCAAAAACCCATGAAGATCGTAGAATGGTTGTATTGATTCCGTACTGAATTTCGTATTGCTTCGTCATGGTTTCTTCCATAACTTTTGAAAAAGCATAATAACCGGGGTAGGCAGCAAGTGGTGTTTGTTCATTGATTGGATCAGGGTGTGGATACAACCAAATTCCTTGAGCAGCGTCTCCACTTAATAGAATAAACTGACGAACATTATCTGAAAATCGGCAGGCTTCTAAAATATTGAATGTGCCACGTACACTCACATCAAAAAATGTATCTGCATCTTCCTTTGCTGTTGCCAACTGGATGACGATATCCGCATCACGAACAACATCCAGGCAATCTTGCGGATTGTCAACACTTCCTTTTATAGAAGTGACATGATTACCCACAACCGGTTGTCGATGAACAAGAGCTCGCACGTCATCTCCTCGTTCTGCAAGCAAATCAACCGTGCGCTGACCAATTTTTCCTGAACCGCCAAACAGGGCAATTGTTGCCATGAGATATCCACTTTCTGAATTGATTCCTGTTGAATGAAATTCTTAAAGGTTTTATAGACCGTTAATCTGTTGCTCATTAAAATTAAAAAGAGAACAATTTCTACAAGAGACTTTGTTGATGTAATAATATAGGTTATTCTTGATAAATTTCAACATGGCTCTTCGTCAAATCAACTAAGAAATCTTGTCGCCCTTTCGACGAAAAATCATAATTTAATTGACACAATTTGCTGTTGTTGTAGGCTTGCTTGAGTTTTAGAATTATATAATCTGGATAAATTCACCAGCATAAAAAAACAACTGGAGGTCTCCCCTGATGCATGCAAAAAACGTTTGGCTGTTCATGACAACAGTTCTATTTCTTTTAACGCCAAGTGATGGATTTGCTGCTGATCGTTCTTCCACACCTCTGAAAGCCGGAATCATTGGCTGTGATGCACATGCTCTGCCATGGACGAAGATTATTAATGACCCGAAAGCACCTGGTGAGTTAGCAGATATGGTCGTTGTCGCTGCTTATCCCGGTGGCAGTCAAGATATTCCTTCGAGTTTGGAAATATTAAAAAATGGCGTCCCGGGAGTAGAAAAACAGGGCGTGAAAATTGTGGGATCAATAGACGAACTTCTTTCACAAGTTGATGTGGTCATGATCCTAAGTATTGACGGACGAAAACATCTGGAAGAAGTTCGCCCCGTATTTGAATCTGGCAAACGCGTTTTCATTGACAAGCCGATTGCCGGTTCCCTTGAAGATGCGATTGCAATTTTTAAACTTTCAAAAAAACACAACGTCCCCTGCTTCTCCAGTTCTTCACTTCGATATGCAAAACGAACAATAGGCATTCGCAAAGATCCTAAATTGGGCGAACTCGTTGGGTGTGATCAATACGCACCTTGCTCACTAGAACCACACCACCCTGACTTCTTCTGGTACGGTATCCACGGAGTCGAGCCCCTCTTTACGATCATGGGTCCAGGATGCCAGTCGGTCACACGAATTCATACAAAAGGAAATGACGTTGCTGTTGGTGTTTGGAAGGATGGAAAAATCGGCACGTTTCGAGGAATACGTAATGGACAGCGAGGATATGGTTCAACAGTCTTTGGGACAAAGGGAATTGTTCCCGGCGGAGGATTTGATGGATATGAGCCATTGATCGTTGAAATCATCAAGTTCTTCAAAACTGGTAAACCTCCCGTTAGCGAAGCGGAAACTTTGGAAATATTTGCATTTATGGAAGCGGCTGATGAAAGCAAACGCAATGGCGGAAAACCGGTCACTCTCGAAAGTGTGATGAAAACTGCTCGACAGAAGCTAGCTGATAAAACGAAGTCACCATGATACGACCCAACGAAAAAAGAAGTTTTATGCAGAGTGGACGCTACAGAACATTTCCTGAACTGCACTCTTTTCAATATAAATGATTGTTAAATAATTATAATTAGATAAAGAGGTTACCATGAATAAAAAGTCAACAAATTCGACTCCCACGACATCATCACGTCGTGAGTTTATTAAAAACAGTAGTAAAGTGACTGCAGGTGCATTAGCCGCGAGTGCCGTATTTACTGATATTGCAACAATGCCTGTCTATGCAGGTGAAAAGAATACGATTAATCTGGCCTTGATTGGTTGTGGTAATCGAGGTGGTGGAGCAGTTGTTAATGCAATGAATTCTGCTAATGGACCAGTCAAACTGGTGGCGATGGCAGATGTTGTTGATTCTCAGATTAAAACAAAACACAAAATTTTAAAGGATCGCTTTAGCGATCGAGTCGATGTTCCCGAAGAACGACAGTTTGTTGGTTTTGATGCCTATAAAAAAGCGATTGATTGCCTAGGCCCCGGTGACGTAGCCATGTTAACAAATTTTTCAGGCTTCCGTGCCCTCCAGTTGGAATATGCTGTAAAAAAGGGAGTGAATGTTTTTATGGAAAAATCATTTGGTCCTGATGCACCTAGCCTACGAAGATTGATGCGTGCTGGCGATGAAGCAAAAAAGAAGAATTTGAAAATTGCAACCGGTCTACAATCTCGTCATAGTGTAAATCGACAAGAACTCATTAAACGAATACGAGACGGAGAACTTGGAGAAATTCAATTGATCCGTGCTTATCGCATGCACCCTGTTGGAGGTATGGGGCCAAAGCCTAAAGGCTATGATGAACTGTTATGGCAGATTAAGAATTTCGCTCGATTTTTCTGGGTCTCAGGTGGTTTGTTCGCTGAAATGAATATCCATCAAATTGATGAAATCTGCTGGCTTAAGGGAGAGGTCCCAGTCTCTGCACATGGCATTGGTGGTCGAGCGGCCAACAGTACAAATCGTGGGCAGGGATTCGATGCCATGTCCGTTGAATGGACATTTGCTGATGGAACAAAAGCAACTGATGACGTTCGTTGGATCGGTGGAAACTGCCATCGCGATTTCGCGACCTATGTACACGGAACAAAATGCGCTGCACAGTTCTCAGGAAATGTCCATGCAGGAACAACTCGGATATACAAAGATCAACGAATTGCCAAAGATAATATTGTCTGGAAAGCCCCTAAAGAAAAATACAATCCATGGGATGCTGAATGGAATGTTCTGCTGGACAGTATTCGCAATGATAAACCTCAAAACGAGGTCCACCGTTCTGCAATGTCTAATTTTGCAGATTTGATGGGACGAGCTGCCTTACACTCGGGACGTGTTATCACGTGGGATGAAATGTATAACTCTAAATTCAAATTCGTCGATGATATTGATAACATGGATTACGATACGACTCCACCGATCACGCCGGATGAGAAAGGTTACTACCCAGTTCCGATTCCAGGTACTTGGTCAGAAACATAATATTTTTTATCATTGTTTTACATTTACGACAAACGTGAAAGACACAATTATCAACTTTGTTAAAATATAAAGGACTCATGCATTTACACATAATTGGCCAGTATGAATACACCTATAACCAGAACATTCATCGAGCGGACCGTCACCGAATCGTCGGTCGACAGGACTCGGGCGGACCGTCGAATGGACTCCCAAAGAGGGAACTCAACCTTGAAATGCAAGCATAATAAAAGCCCCTGTAACAGAGGCTTTTTAATTGAAGATTACTTCGCGTGACAGTGACAACTTGACCACGGAAATAAGCATCCGGGACAGTTGTCAATCTGAGCATTGGCTTGGTTGACTGCATCGTCAACCGCCTGCTGTGATGGGGGATTGGCTGCATTGACGAAACCGTATCCAGCCTGATCTGCGTCACTAACCGCTGAATAGTTACGGTTTAACAAACTCACCTTTGCCATTCCTCACTGAATCGACAGGTACGTTGTGGTAAGCGCGAGCCAGGACGGCGATGTTTCGCTGGTCGCCTTTCAACTCCTTTACGGGACGTGCCAGAATCTGCTTCAGAGGCAGAAGCGAATCGATACCAGGTTTGGCGAAGCCGTACAGTCCGATACCTTCCTTCAAGGCTGCTGGAACGATGGTGGTTGCTTCCTGCTTATTCCAATTAGCCAGACAGGAGATAAGGCGTGTCTGTTTACCGATCATAGGTGTGACGGCCTTAATGCGATCCAAGTCGCCACCCTCGTTCATCAGCCAATCCACCTCTTTATACATCGCCGAATTGACGACATGCGGATGCGTCGGATTAAAGACTGACAGCCAGATAATGCACTTCGGGTTGGCTTCTTTTGCGGCCTGCCGAATTGTCTTCCAGCACCGGTCAATGGCCTTTCGACCATATTCGACTTCCTGCTTTTGAGTCAACTTTCCGTTCCCAGGATACACCTCACCCATAAGTTGCTTGTACAATTCCTTTTCGCACTTCAGCCACTTGCCACCCGTTGACTTCCGCTGTGGTTGCCATATCCAGTCGATCATGAATCCGTCAATGCCGGTAGTCCTGACTGCATCTTCGATACTGGTGGAGAGGTAGGCGAGATACTCGTCAGTATAGGGGATATGAACGGTACTCGGATGACCATAGCTCAGGTCGGGATGTTCTTTTCCCCATTTGGTGTTGGCACCGATACAGAAATAACCCATCACGAGCATCCCTTCCTGGTGCCCTAATCGTACCATTTCGGGGAGAAAGTTATGCTTCAGGTCCGGTTGTTGAGGTATCTTGCCATTCTTGTACCACGCATAACCGTTGCAGGAGACGCAGAATGTCTGGATGACATTGACGCCCATCGCCTTGTACCATTCCACATGCTTCACAGGGTCGGCGTCGGCCCACATCCCGGGGTTTGCAAACCCGTTCGGGCCACCTGCTCCCCAGTTGAAGTCAATGCAGTAGGACTTGATGTCTTTGATCTTAGCGAACGAGACAGGATCGGTTGCGACACGAGGTTCAGCTGCACTACAAATGGTCAAACTTGCGACTGCAATAGATAACCACAGGACGCAAATTGCTCTTTTTTCAATGATCATTATGCATCTTCCTTTCATTCAGTTTCTGATTGATATTTGTGTGCTAACTACCCAGTGGTAATTAGCCTGAACTGAATTTTCTTTTTATTGCAGTAGTATCTGGTAAGGAGTTTACCAGATGATTGAACGTTTGCCAAATCTAGAGCGTTTCTAACATTGATATAGATGGCATAAGCGATCTCCCGACGATATATGCAGAGTGTCACGTTCTACATCATTTCCAGACAATGGGTCCTTAAACAAGCGAAGAGCCCAGGGCACGGTTTGCAGGGATTAAAATAGGTGGAAAAAGGGCAATAGCAGAAATCGACGAAATCTTGCAATATTAGGAAGCCGTGGATGAATAGTCAGCCTTCTTTTCCATAAGCCAGTTTTTCTCGTTCTTAATTATTTCCCGACTGCAAGGTGGAGATGGCGGAGCACTGCGTAGTCATACGACCTTGCGGGAAGGGAGCACAATGAAAAGACCGCGAGCAGAGACAGGTCCATTTGAAAGATCGTTTTGGGATGTTATTCAAAGCCAAGTAATGCCATCAAAGGACATCCTGCTCACTCCCAAACAGCTCCCAATAAATTGTCAATTCTTAGAAAACAGCTTATTTCACAGATTATACCAGTAGCATGGATATGGTCTTCGGAACTGTGGGTAGCATGTTGGTTTTCTAGTCTCTTATTAAATAAGATTTGACCTATTTGGGGTTCACCGGAATAAATTTTTTCAGTATTTTCTTTACCTGAAAATATATCAACCTTCAAGAGATGTTTCGTGAGACGAATACAGCCATTTTTTATGGGAACTCTAAAAAATACTTCTAACATGGATCAGAAAATGAAGAGAAAATTAACTATAAGTTTTCTATGAGAGGCACTTCAATCAATGATGCAATGTTCTTTGCAATAGTTCGAGTCTTTTCCAACGACTTACGCCAAATGTAATCTTGATATACTAAAATTCCATAATCAGAATGAAGATTAATTAAATACACCTGAGCCATTTTTAAATCATCTATATCACGCCCAGTGTTTTCTCTCAAAATCACAGTTTTAACTGTATTTCCATAGATGATCCTTTCATTCTTCAACGTTTGGAATGCTTTACCATCAAGCATGAGTGTTATTGTATTATCTTTCTGTTCCGTGCACAATAGTTTAACGATAGTGCCAATTAATGCAACAATCACAAATACTAATATTTCCTTTCCAATGCCAACTTGCCCAACAACAGAAAACTCATAAAGTAGAAACAATACTATTATTACTCCCACAATCTTTCCACGTAGATGGGCAGAACTTAACCGAAATTCAATACGATCATCAAGAAAATGAACTGTCCTCCATTTTCCCAACCGTTCGTCCATCAAATCATATTGTATATCCCTTGTATTATCCAAAATATTACCCGAAAGAATCTAATTTAAAAATCAATATCTATTAACGGATTAGAACAATTTCCAGCCAAACATATGCTCCCACCAAATGCGTAAGTATCATCCTATCGTTCAGTATTATCTGCGTCCCCATCCGGGGATGAAAAATTATCTCAGGCTTCTTGGTCATCAACACCATCAATATGGGGCAAACGTTGAAGACTATGTAGCGTTTGAAGTGACTCTTCTTTCAACACTGGGAGTACTTCATGGCGAGCGGTGGAATGACGATATTGCTATGCAATGGCGCGAAGCATTCCAGATGGCCGTACAGATAATGAAGGAAGGTCACCGAGACGATTTTGTTCCTTCCTGAAACCAATCAATAAGGATGAAGTCCATGCCACGTTTTGCTCAAAGTAAGTGGAGGGCATTTTTACGCTGTTGTAATGGGAAGGAGACTGCAGAACTGTTTTGCCGATGCGATTCAAATACAGCACAAATCATTTCTACAATTAATGCTCCCTCGTGAACGTTACAAAGTGGTTCTCGATTAGATTTACAAGCGTCAATCAGATCTTGAACTGCGACATCATGATGTTGTACCTTGCTGATCAGTTTTCCTTGAAGTTCGGGTTTGCCCACACCTGCAGTCGAAATTGGAATCCAGGGTCGAGGCTTTTGTGTGGGTAAGAAAGGGTTTCCGGGAATAAGGTGAGCCAATGGTTCCCTGTCAGCCCGGATGGCAATGATCCCTTCACTACCGATTATTTGTAATCCAAAACCTGCGTTTTTAGTGCCATCGTTAGCAATGGAATCAAAATATCCTACGATGCCATTTGTCATTTCGTATCGAGCATGCAGTTCATTTCCAGCAAGTGGCCCCAGCCCTTCTGCTCCATCACGAACATCATTTTTCGTTACTCGCCGACCATCCTGCATCATCACTGCAGAACAGGAATTTGGTTTCCCGCCAAAGTAAGCCATCAAATTCAAAACGTGTGAACCGAGCACCCATAAATCTTCACCGCCACCTCGGCGATCTCCTTTACCACGACAACGGATTTCAAGAATGCGTCCAACCTGCCCTTCAGCGATCAGTTTGCTGATTACCTTAAGGGCCGGATGATATCGGTTGCGATGGGCTACTGCAATTTTTGCATTCTGTTTTTTACAAGATTCTATTAATTGATCCGCTTCTTCGGGCGTTCTGCAGAAAGGCTTTTCAATATAGATTCCCTTTGTGCCTGCTTCAATGGCCGCAAGTGTCATCTCAAGATGTTGATCTGCATGACGTGTACAGACCGCAACAAATTCGGGTTTCATTTTTTGAAGCATTTCACGGTAATCGGTGAACCCTTGCTTGACGTTAAGTTGTTTTTTCTTATTCGCAAGCCCTGTTTTATCTGCATCAGCAACGGCGACAATCTCGGTCTCCGGAAATCTAAGCCAAACAGAGTCGAGTCCATGACCAAAGTCGCCACGTCCAGTGTGGCCAATAATGGCGACTCGTTTTTTTGATTTCGGTGCAGTTTGCCCAATGACCGGTAATGAAGAAGCAAGTAAACCAGTAGTTGCAACGGAGAGAAAATTACGACGTTTCATGATGAAAACCTGTTAAGCCAGAAATGGACAATTTAGTTTACGACTGGAATTAATCCAAACTCGTATTATTTCTAATATAGCAAATCCCGCTTTCCTGTGCCTGAGAAGTGCAAGGTTTGGTAATAATTATTCTGACCAGACAGCATATTCATTGCCATTGGGATCGCCAAAGTGAAATCGACGACCTCCCGGAAATGAAAAAACAGGTTTGATGATAGATCCACCTGCTTGCTCAATTTTTGACTGCGTTTTTTCCAGATTCTCGCTATAGAAAACAATGAACGCACTCCCCTTGTCTGTTGAAGCAGATAAATCAGACTTAAAAAATCCTCCATCAAGTCCTTCATTTGAGAAAGCAGTGTAATCGGGTCCGTAATCAACAAAATTCCAGCCGAATACTTCTGTGAAAAAAGTTTTTGTTGCTTCAATGTTTTTCGCCGGGAATTCGACGTAATTCATTTTTTCATGAACGTTCATGGTTTGGTCCCTTTGTCGTGATAAAGAATTTCATGTCCATCAACCATGCGGCCAATAATAAAAGTATTCGTTTTATACGGCCGGATTGGATTTCTCGCGCGATCAGAATTAGGCATGAATCCATTTTTTACATTCTGGATCTCTTCTGGCGAATCCTGAATGCATGAAACGACAAATCTGTCGCTTTTATTGATCGGCTTTGCAGTTTTAAAATACCACCCTTCACTTTTGGTTTCAAGTTTTGCGAAAGAGCCTTCAGTTCGATAAACACCATTCGCGTGATAAAGAAGTAATTCGCCTTTCTTGATGTCTGAAGTTGCAGTAGCAGAGAGTACAATGCCATAAGAGCCGACTCCGTATCCAGGTTCTTCTGAATTGAGAGTACCAGCATTGATTGCGACTCGTTTTAATTTGCCGAGTTCTTTTTTATTAATCACATCTAATCTTATTTTATTTTTCGTTATAAGATTGTTGAGATTCTTAATTTGAATTCTAGATTCTTTCTGTGAGGAAGGCTTATTTTTGATTAAATATTGGTGATATTTAACTTTGAGTTTTAGTCGCGTTGTTTCTGCTTGAAGATTGTTCATCTCTTGTAGTGTTTTAATATTTGGGAAATTAGCTACAGCAGGTTTTATTTTCGAAGGTGATTGAGGATTATTTGAATAAGAAAAAATTGAAGTGGAAGAAAAAATTAGCATGGTCAGAATTGAGGCTTGAATTGATTTTATATTCATTCTTGCACCTTCTTTAACTTTGTATGTATAATTGTTGCCATTGGTGACGTTTTAGTTCCTGTTATCTTAATTGTACAGAAATTAACCAAAGGATTAAACTTTAAATTGCAAGAATGTTATTGTCGGTGACACTGTTGTATTTCCTTGATATGTAATAAATTATCCAGAAACCTGCTTTTTTAAAAGAGAAGGGACAACTTAAATGGAAGAATTTGATCTGGGTGAAGTAGATGAAGCGGAACAGAAAAGGTTAGATCTTGCTAAAAAGGTACTATGGGTAATTGGCTGTCCTGTTGCGATAGTGGCTTTGATAATTTTGACTCTCGCTGTTCCAATCTTTGGGGGTGTTGTTTTTCTTTTGCTGTTTGCATACATGATCTGGGGCTTGACGAAAATTCAATTGGCTTTGGAGAAGTCCAATGAAATTAAGGAGTCACAATTTCGCATCCTCAACAAACGAGAAGAGGATGAGTAACCGGACAATGTTTAGCGTATTGTGGCAGCGGGATGGATGGCCCTAAAACAGGCTTTTGATCTTATCGAATAGACCGCCGGCTGAATATTTCAGTTCCTTGTAATCATAATCAAAGTCATGATTGTAAGATGTGGTTCCTTTGTGATCTGAACCTGACGTATTCTTATCCAGAATATTATTCCCCTGCTCCTTTGATTCATCAATCCAGTCTGATTCTCCCTGATTTGAGTAGTCATAGTTGAGGTGCGGGAAATATTTGAAGAACTGGTCGATCTCTTTTGAGTACTGAGCTGAAAGATAAGAAATGAGATTCGGGGTTGCTTGTTTGGGCTGATGATTCTCATTCGGTTGCTGATATGCAGGCTGCTGGTACTCAGAATTCTCTGCAGGGATATGTGATAAGACTTCTTTCGTAATTGTTGCTTTCACTTCATCAGAATATTTGTGTTTTGCTTCTTTGACTTTGTAAATAGCCTTTTCAATTTTGTCTTCGTACTTGCTGATTTCAGAATGGATTTTGTTTTCTATTTCCTGTTTCAATGGTTCAGAATGATTATCATTTGAAGAATTGTGATCCGTTGAGGTGTATGTCATTTCTGGCTGATCAAAATCATCATTATCAGTCACTTCGTATTGAGAACTGGAATGGACCTCTTCTGGTTCTGATTGATAGTTGATTTTTTCAGATATCTCGTTTGAATAGGAAGAGACTTTCGAGAGAGCCTCGTCAATTTCATCTGCGATTTTATCATTTACGTTCGAAGCAATCAGGCTTAATGGACTGGATACCGCTTCGGAAGAAGAACTGGAATCATCGCTATCGGTTGAAGAAGAATCGGTTGAAGAGGCTTCTGAATTTTCATTTTTATTATCAACTTGGTTATAAGAAGTTGATGGTGAATTTAATTCAGGAATGACATACTTTTGAATGTGTTCAATAATTTGAGAAGCAGGTTCGGGGAGCTTTTCGATTTCGTGCTGATATTCTGAAATTGCTTCAGTAATTTTGTTACTGATTTTAGAAAGATACGATTGAGGAATCACAGATTTAATATAACTTGACCAATGGTCAATCGCATTCTTGAAATAATCATATTGATTATTGTCATGGTAGCTATCATCACTATCAATAACAGTCAGCAGGATTCGGTTCTCAAGATGCTCAACAACGGCTACAGAATTATCAATTCGTTGATGAGAATTCTGGCGGTAGCGGCGTGAAGATGATTTTGGAAATAAGGTTTTTTTCCAGTTCTGAAAATTTTCAGTAATCATATTAGTACCCTGTGAGTTAATTAATCATTGAGAGTCAATCGAGAGGTTAAGCCCAGCCATGTTAGGGAAACCTACCAATGCAATATATCTTAAATGAGATGGTAGAATAGGCAGTATGATAGAATTAGCATATCCAGAGTCAATGTTCAACTAAAACAGTGATCAGGCTGAAAAACTCGGCTGAATATTAGAGAACTGGGATAAATGTTCAGTGGCTTCGATTCTGAACATATGGGATCAAATTGGGCGGTTCGACCTTATAGAAAGAAAAGATCTGTGCAGGGAACAATAAAAATGCGAGACCAAGTATCCCATCATAGAGTCCTGCGATCACATAAAACAGTTT
>JAJRVU010000440.1 GCA_024277145.1 Planctomycetota bacterium | reverse complement strand
CTTTGCGGAGTGAAATCATACATCGGGCTGGTAGTCGGTGTGAATACTGTCAACTTCATCAAGATTATGATCCGTTTTACACGTTTCCTGTTGATCATATTATCGCCAGGCAACATCGAGGTTCTTCAGAATTAGAGAATCTCTGCCTGAGTTGTTTTCGATGCAATAGCTTTAAGGGTCCCAATCTTTCGAGCATTGATCCTGATACTGAAGAAATTGCTAATCTGTTTCATCCAAGAAAAGATAAGTGGTCAGAGCATTTTAAATGGGATGGTGCGGTGCTGGTTGGATTGACTTCCACAGGGCGGGCGACCGTGGAGTTACTTGCAATCAATCATCCTGATCACATTGTTCTCCGTGAATCTTTAATTGAAGAAGGTATTTTTCCACCGTTAGATTTATAAACCGGTCGGTAAAAAATAGACTTCGAATAGTCAATTAATTGTGATGGAGCCTTCGCATTTTTTGCACGAAACATTTGCGCCGCGATATTTCATCGCAGCCTTGAGTTCCTTTTCGCAGTAAGGACAGGCAACGTAAAAAGCGACCAGATTGTCGTCCTCTTTTAATTTGAAATGTCCATCACAATGTTTGCAGACCACTTTTTCACCAACATATTTTTTGTTGGCTTTTAATTCGCGGTCACATTGTGGACACGCAAAATAGTATCCGGATACATCGACATCAACCATCGCTGATATCTCCTCTAAAGGGACAAACTCCGGAATTTCAATAATGTCTGATTGAAAATCGCTGTTGAGCATTGTTCTACAGTTTTGACAGTGAATCAGATTCTCAGGCATCTGCTCACCACATTTTGGACAAGGTCCACCGTTCCAGGCCGTCATCTTTTTCTCCACGGGCAATTCAAAAAAAAAGGGAATTTCACTATGATAACAATGACCCTTCATGTCTGGTTTAAAAGTATGGCTATATCAGCCGGACTGGAATGACTGAAACCCCAGACATTGCTCTATTATAAGCATAATGATGCTGTGTGTAAAACAAAAAATTCGAGAATGAATTTAAGCGGGAAAATCGCATTGAGAATTGAGGAAAATAGAAAATAACGCTATTTCATGGCTTGGATTGATAACAGATCAGTTTGTGAGATGTCCTGAAGAAAAGTTTGCCACCCGCCTCTGCTGGAGTGGAATGACTCAATTCTCCTAATTCTGTTTTGTGATAGAGATGGTATTCCGGGGAAGCATCAATGGCAGCAATTTTACCCGATTCGCTCATAATATAAATGATGCCATTCACACAAATTGGAGAGCCGCTGTAATTCCCGCCGACTCGTTTGGTCCAGATGTTTTTCCCCGTTTTATTTTCGACGCAACTGACAACGCCATTATCACACCAGAGATAGATATGGCCTTCATAAGAAATTGCAGTAGGAACGTAGGGTGTCTCTTTTTTTCTCTGGAATTTGAAATAGGAATCGTCGAGCAGTCCTTTTCCATCAGGCGAAACGCCAATCATTTTTTTTCCTCGTCCTGCTGCCCCACATGTTTGATAAATTAATCCATCACTAATGAAAGGGGAACTGACCGTTCGGGCGGGTAATTCTCCTGAGTACCAGTTAATTGAACCATTAGCCGGGTCCACGCTGGTAATTCCCATTGCTCCACAGGAAACAATCAGTTGAGGTGATTTTTTATCAGCCTGATAAATAATTGGTGTGGAATAAGAGACCCTTCGAAATTCACGAGAGGAATTCCAGACGACATCGCCATTATTTTTATCCAACGCAATCAGTGATCCAAATCCTTTTTGATCATTCGCCACAAAAAGCATGTTTTTAAACAGGATGGGTGAAACTCCCTGACCGTGCTGGCTTGCAAATGGTCCGAGATTTTTTCTCCAGATTTCATTCCCGTCCATGTCGTAGGCTATCGCGATATAATTATTCTTGTCTGCAAAAGTAATATAAACATGTTTGCCATCCGTTGTGGGAGAGCTGGAGGCCCAACTGTTTTTTGTGTTGATATGGTTGCTATGAAAAGTGAGCGATTTTTTCCAGATGATGTCTCCGCTTTGAACTTCCAGGCAGAAAAGAGATCGCGTTTTTCCTTTATTCGATGCAGAAGCAAGAAAAATATTTTCCTGCCAGATCACAGGAGAGGAATGACCTTCCCCCGGTATTGTCTGAATCCAGGCTTCTTCCCTCGGCTTCCATGATCCGGGATACCCTTTTTGAGCACTGATACCGGAACCATTAGGACCACGAAAGCGGGCCCAATTTTCCCCAGCAACCAAATTTGATTCTGTGCAAACGAAAAGAGCCAGCAAACCAACCAGGAGGAAAAGTATTTTCGGAATGCCTTTAATTTGTAATTGGCAGTATCGTATTTGAGTCATAAGAAAACCTGGGGGACTTTCACTATATTATTATTGAAGCAGTTTTATTCTTGGCGTGGTGGCAGAGTGCTTAACAGGCAAGCCAGTTCCTGATTTCAGGAGATCTTCCATTAGAACATATAAACATCCTTTAATGAAAGGTCTGCTTACTATTTTTTGAGTCGGTTATTTTCTACTGTTCACGGAGGTCTGTATTACGGAAAACAGCATTCCAGTGGGTAGAGAGATTGCTTGAAAAGAGAATTATCGTAAGCCCAGAACATTCTTGAGTGATGTTATTGAGATACTATGAAGGTGTTAAATCCCTTGAATCGTTGACTTTGTGGCAGGAAATGGTAGAACAGATATATTATTGAACCGGGCCAGTTCATGTTAAAAATCAAGATCAATCTTATTTTGTAAGACAGGTTAGGGACATTCATATCCTGATCATAATCGAAGTGATATTTCTATTATGGTTTTGGACGCAATATAAAAACTCAGATTACAAACGCTCAGGCAAGTTCAAATGCGAGATCAACAAAAACTGGAATCAGCATCAGGAACCCCGGAAGTTGCATTTCTGGTTATTCGTTCGGGTAACGCCAAAGGGGATGTCTATCGGCTTCAACCGGGGCAAGTCACCAGTCTGGGTCGATCACCCACAAATCGGATTGTTATTCGGGACGAAGTTTGCAGCCGAAACCATTGCGAAATTTTCCTGAGTGGTAGCGTTTGGGCTTTGCGTGATCTGGAAAGTCGAAATGGAACGCTTGTGAATGACACTCTCGTGAAAGGTGACTGGCCTTTGCACGAAGGACAGACCATTCTGATTGGTGATTGTGAAGTGAGTTTCACTTTTGATTTATCCCGACAGATGAAAGAAATGGATCAAGTCAGCAATCATCTTACTGATACGGATACTGCTCTTGATTTGGTTTTGGAGCAGGATATTTCCAATGGCCCTGCTATTATTCATCGGGCCAGCCAATCTCGCTACCGGGAATCAGATCACCATATTATTGGGCGCGATCGTGCAAGCCAGGAGCTTGCTGGGTTGTATCGTCTCGGTTTGGATATGGCTGCTGCTGCAGATTCCAATGCTCTTTCAGAAGTTGTTCTTGAAGGTCTGTTTTCTGGAACGGTTGCGGATATCGGAGCGATTTTACTCTTGCCGAAATCAACTGAAGGACCTGCAAATCCAACGGACCTGGGTGTTGTTACTTATAATTCCCGGGGAAATTATCCTTATCAGAAAGTTTCCGATTCACTGACGCAGCAGGTTTTGTCATCACGTGATGCTGTTCTTGCAAAAGATGTTCTCGATGATAGCAGGTTGGCATCAAGAGACAGTCTTGGGGAAATTCAAGCGCAAAGCCTGATCTGTGCTCCGATTCAGGTTAAAGAACGGATTTACGGACTGATTCATCTTTACTCCACAAACCCGGAAAACCAGTTGGACCCGGATGATCTGGAATACACTCTTGCGTTGGCTGATCAATTTGCAGTTGCATTGGAAAGTTTGAAACAGCGGGAATTCCTTGCAAAAGGATTGGCTCGTGTTAAAGGTGAGAATCAAACCTTGCGTGAACAGTTGAATCTGGAAAGCGAAATGGTGGGAGATAGCCGCCAGATGCAAAAATTAAAGATGAATATGGAACGGATTGCCCGAACGGAGGCAACAGTTCTGGTTCGTGGAGAAAGTGGGGTTGGAAAAGAGCTTGTGGCCAGAGGGATTCACTTTAGCAGCAATCGCACGGAGCATCCGCTCGTCTGTATGAACTGTGCTGCTTTGAATGAATCTCTTCTTGAAAGTGAACTGTTTGGCCATGAAAAGGGAGCCTTTACAGGAGCAACCGGTCTGAAAGTGGGTAAATTTGAACAGGCAGACAAAGGAACACTTTTTTTGGATGAAGTTGGGGAGATGAGTCTACCTGTTCAGGCAAAATTCCTTCGCGTTCTTGAAGGACATCCTTTTGAACGTGTTGGTGGAGGGACCTCCATTAATGTTGATGTGAGAGTGGTTGCTGCAACAAATAGGGATTTGGAAAAATCTGTCAAAGAAGGAACTTTCCGGAAAGACCTTTATTTCAGGCTTCATGTTGTTGAGGTGATGGTAGAATCCTTAAGAAACAGGCCAGACGATATTCCTTTACTGGCAGAGTATTTCCTCAAAAAAAATGCAAAGCGATCAGGGATCTGTGTCACGGAATTCACAGCAGACGCGATGAATGTACTGATTTCCTACAGCTGGCCGGGAAATGTGCGGGAATTACAGAACGTGATCGAAAGAACATCAATTTTGTGCCCCAATGAATATATCACGGCAGGAGACATTCAGTTATCCGCCTTAAATGAGTCTGATAAGTCATTAAGTGGGGTTTTAAGCAGGAATCAATTCCGGCCTGTTAGCCTTGAAGCGATTGAGAAAGAACACATTCTTGCAACGCTTGAGCAGACAAATTGGAATAAGTCAAAGGCCTCACAGATTTTAGGGATTGAACGGTCCACTTTGGACAGAAAATTGAAGCGATACCAAGTCAATAGGCCGACTAAATAGAATGGCTGTCTTATTTTTGTCGTAATTGGTTTCGATTGAGAATTCAGATTTCAATTTAGTTCGCAGTCACTGTTCTCAATGAAATTATTTACAATCTTGAGTCTCTAAATTGCCTATTTGAGAGCAATTCTAGAGGTTTTTTGAAAAATAAGATTTTTTTGTTGACAATTTGAGCCACTCGCTTAACAATCGTATTAACTGAATTTGAAAGTTCAGTTCACCCCATACCAAGCCCGCCGTAAATATTTTCCCAGGTGAAAGTCAGTTTTTATAACTGAACTTATGTGTGCTTACTCTTTCAAAGGGTAATTACAGGTTCGTTGTAGAACTGGCCATTTTGAAGAAGGAAAAAGGGCCGTGGGGGGCAATATTCATTCATTATAAATAATTTTATTGGAGAGTAGTAAAATGGCATTCGACTTGGAAACTGAAACCGAGTTCGAAACTGATATCGCAGTTGACAACGTTGACACTGCTTTAGAACAGAGTGTTGCAGAACAACCTGTTGAAGAAGCCGGTGTTACCGAAATTGATGGATTTGATGAACCAGAATTCATCGAGGAAGTTGAAGAAAACGTCTTTGATATATCAAGTGTTGATCCTGAAACTTCAACTGATGCCAAACCTGGCTCAGATGACAAAGTTTTGATGCTTGCAGCTCGATATGCAGCAGGTCTTCCGTTATGGCATAATAGTGATTGTTATGATCACGGGCCTGGACTGAAGAATTTATTTGATTTTGAATCATAATAAGACAATCTGTTGATTCAAATACCTTGAAGTAAAATAAACCCCTGAAGTGTTCCTGGTGAACTACCTCAGGGGTTTTTTATTTCATCATACTTTATTTATTTCTACAGACTTTAATATTAACTCTCGTATTCAATTGAGAGAATTTCCATTTTCATGATACCAACGGGAATTTCAGCTTCTGCAATGTCTCCCACTTTTTTATCCATCAATGCTGACCCAACCGGACTGGATGTAACAATTTTAATGATATCTCCGTCAAAGCTTTCTT
>JAJRVU010000439.1 GCA_024277145.1 Planctomycetota bacterium | reverse complement strand
GTAGAGGTTAAATGATCTGCGATTGCACCCGCCACAAATCTATTGGTTTCTATTTTCGGCACAGTTTTCAAACCAGTAAAATAAAAAAGTATATCAGCTTTATGTTTAATATAATCCGTTTGCACCAACTTTAGACGAGGGAGCCTTGGAAAGTCCGTAACAATTCGTTCATAATCAACACTCCTGACGTTCCGTTCTTTATCAGAAGTACTAACCAGGTACCCTGTTCCTGCTGGAAAGGTAGAATCTGATAATTTTCCTCTATTTATGAGTTCTTTTGCCTGCTTGAAATTTAATGCAGCAAGGGAAAACGTCGGCCGTATTTTATAATCCCTGTATGGAAATCGCGTCTTTGAATTATAATATACGGACGGTTTTGTTTTACCACAGCCCTTCGAACAAAAGCTTCTATCAAATCCAAAGGCAAAGGCGGATGTAATTGACATGCACCCTACTCTGTATGGCTTCGTCCATGTCAACATAATACCCTGCACCTTTGAAGGTATAGAATTATCTACAGCATGCTTTATTTTTCTAAATTTCTTTGGGCTGATAACTGATTTACTTCCATCCAGTTCAATTTCTATTATATTTTCTTCTGGAATATTTCTAACTCGCCTGTAGTATTCTGCAATCTTGATACTAAGAGGATCAGCCTTGTTTACAATTACCGCTAATGTATCAGCAGTTATTTCTGCATTCACATTGCCTGCACATGATGTCAGCAATAAAAATAGCCATAACGGTAATATTAATTGCAGTTTCATATACCGGAATTTAAATTATTTTCTTCTCCATTTCCTGATTATTATAATTCAATGTAATTCCATACCTTACTTTTGTAACTCATTAGCCTATGTCGTAACATTTCTGTCTCCCTTGACATTTCCAAAAACCGGAAATATTCCTCCCTTTTGCTTCTCAACAATTACCTCGGCGGCCAATTTTCTTGAAACAGATTTTAGTTGATCAGCATAAGCATATACCAACGCTGTATCACATAGGGTATTTATTAAACGAGGAATACCACCACTATACTTCCAGATAATCTTACAGGCATCTAATTCAAAAATATTCTCATTGCCACCCACCACCTTCAAACGATGACGTATATAACCAACTGCTTCATCAAGCAGTAAGGGAGCAAGATGATAATCAGCAGAAACTCGCTGAGCAAATTGTCGTAAATCCTGACGTTGTAGTGTTTCTCTGAGTTCAGGTTGACCAACCAGAATTAGCTGCAAAACTTGATCTTTATCCGCATTAATATTCGATAACATTCTCAGTTCTTCCAACACGGATGGAGATAGATTTTGTGCCTCGTCAATTATTAAAACAGTACGTTTTGAATTAGCATATTCATCAATCACATATTTTACAAAAGCATCATACAGCGCAACTTTATCTTTTCCTTTGTGTTCAAGATTAAACGCCATTGAAACCCATTGCAGTAAATCACCGAATGACTCATGAGTATTGCTAATTAAACCAACTGAAATATCATTATCAATTTCACTCAGTAATTTTCTTATTAATGTCGTCTTGCCTGATCCAACTTCTCCGGTTATAACGGTAATGCCAGCCTGATTCATAAGGCCATATTGCAACATGGTCAGCGCCATATAATGTTTTTTGCTTGGAAACAAAAAACTTGGATCAGGCAATAGAGAAAATGGCTTTTCTCTGAATCCATAGAATGATTCATACATCAGCAATTACCACAACATGAACATCAATATGGGTCTCGGGATGAGGTTTCCACTTTATTAAGAACAGTCCCAATAATATTGCTGTCCTTCAAAATATTTTTGATCTGCTTCAAATCTTCCTTACTTGTTTTACCCTCTTCTGCCACCAGCAATATTGAATCTACATAAGGAGAAAATGCCAGAGCATCATCAGTCGCCAATAATGGGGGTAAATCAAAGATAACAATCCGTGAGGGATAACGTGTTTTTAATTCTTCAACCAGCGCAACCATTTTGGGTGATGACAGCATTTCTGATGAATTAAATATCGGTTCTCGTCCAGGTAGAATGACCATGCGCTCTATTCCTGGATTAATCAAAATATCCTGCATGGGAGTATCATGCAGCAGAAAATCACTGATCCCTTTATCTGGCACATAATCAAAATACTTATGAATGCTTGGGCGCCTCATATCAAGATCAACCAATAAAACGGTCTGGTTAACTTCCATCGCCAAAGCTATCGCAAGATTTACAGCGACCAGTGATTTCCCTTCACCTGAACGTGCACTCGTAACAGCCAGTGCATTCCAGTCATTACTGCGCATCTTCTGTAAGACCTGCGTGCGTAGCAACCTGAAAGTATCTCGATCATAATTTTCGGATGAATGTGAAATCACCCGATTCTTTTTCAGAATCTCAGGATCAATATGAATTGTACGCGTCTGAGTGTATTTAATGTTTTCAGTAGAAGTAGACATTGCAGGTTTTTCTGATACAACGCTATCATCATCCATAGAGGGAGAGTCAGTACGATTTCGCTCATTTCTCGCCCGCTCGATTGCTTTCTTGATTCGTTCCATATTTGTTACCAATGTTAGATTTAGTAAATCTTACTTACAGACCTAGTTTTCTTAAGAGGATGTACCACAGAACATCCAGTGGCTTATAAAAATAGTTTATCAGAATCAAGGCTATCGCTAGACTACCAATGCCCGCAAGGATAAGTTTAATTTTGGGCGCATGTGACTGTATTTCCGCTATTTCAACTGAGGATGGAATATAAGGGATCGTTGCCAATGGTGCCTCACCAAACAATCGCTCCATTGATTTGACACCACGAATACTATCGTCCATTGATTCCAGAATGGCGACCATGGCTAAACCGACGCCGAAGGATAGAATCAGGCCCAGAATAATAATCATGATACGATTTGGACCGTGTGGAATCTCGGGCAGAAGCGGTGGTTCAATGAGAGTAAAACGCTCACCTTTTCTCTCTTTCTCCAGTTCTTCAGACAACTTCGCTTCCATCAGCTTAGCCTTGACCTCCCGATACTTGGCAATTGTATTTTCATAATCACGGGTGATGGCGCGGTATTCCTGTTCAATTTTTGGTGAACTCGTAATCCTGTCTTCATATTCTGTGATGCGTTTTTTCGTCGCATCTCTCCGTTTATAAAATGAGTTTAATTCTGCTTCCGCTGCATTAAGTTGTGCCTGAAGTTGAATATAGGCTGGATTATCCGGTTTGGTAACAGGCTCATCTACTACAACATCATTAGGTGTACGTTTAATCTCTGACTCAAGCTTTTCAATTGCCTGCTTCACCTTAATGACATCAGGATGCTCGTCAGAGTATTTTTCGCGAACCGTCACATAATCAGTTTTTAATTTTTTCAACTGCAATTGCAACTCAGATTTACTTGTCTGCAGACCCATTTCTTTTTCCAGCGCAGCAACCTCCTTTCTCATTTTAAGAACATCGGGATGATCATCAGAATACCGTGCAGACATACTGACCAGTTCAGCCTGCAGGGTTTTCAAACGAGAGTCCTTGCCCAGGATTCGTTCACCCGATGAAGAATACAGTGTTGCATTAGGCTGTATTCGTGAAAGTTCAGATTCCAAATAAATTTTTCTTTCCTTAATAGCCTGCATCTGCCGTTCAATGTCGAGTAGCTCACTCTCGGCCCTTTCCATTAACTGGATATTAAATGATACAAGCTCAGGCAGCTTTTCCACATTACCCTGCTTGAACTCGGCCAGCTTTGCCTCCTGCTCGGTCATCTTGTTACCCAGACGTTTACTTTCTTCCAGCAGGAAGAGAGAGGCTTC
>JAJRVU010000438.1 GCA_024277145.1 Planctomycetota bacterium | reverse complement strand
GGGTGATTCTCTTTACAATCAAACAGGCTATTTTCAGCACACTGCTGACCCTCATTCTAGGCTTTCCTGGAGCATATCTGGTAGCAAAATTCGATTTTCCCGGAAAGTCGCTGTTAAAAGCCATCACAACTGTTCAATTTGTTCTGCCTTCAATTATTGTCTCATTGGGCTTCATTATTCTGTTTGGTAACAACGGGATATTAAACAGAGGGCTTATGCAGCTTTTTGATTTGGATGCCCCCCCATTACGAATTCTCTATAGCCTTAAAGCAATTGTCCTGGCGCACGCTTTCTATAACTTCCCATTGGTTGTCAGATTGGTCTCAGCCGTCTGGGCCAGTATTGACCCCCGAATTGAGGACGCGGCCCGATCACTTGGAGCGAAGGAATTGAGAGTGTTTTGGCATGTGACCTTGCCAATGATCCTTCCCGGGATTGTTGCAAGTCTGGCACTTACCTTTATCTTTTCATTTATGAGCTTTGCCGTCGTGTTGGTGCTGGGCGGAGTAAAATACGCCACAATTGAAGTAAATATTTATACTTTAATGACAGTTGTCCTCGATTACAAAATGGGAAGCGCGCTAGCCATTGTCCAATCTCTTTTCTCACTGAGTTTTATGTTCTTTTATGCAAAAGTCCTTGACCTTGGAGCCCGCACCGAAAGGGTTGCGGTTGAAACAAATGGGGGAAAACCAAAATTATTTTCTGGAATTCGAGATCTTGTTACCTGGCGAGGGTTGTACTTTGTGACCTATTGTCTGATTATTTTCGTGATCATCATCGGCCCGCTTCTTTCAGTCCTGTCGTTCTCGCTAATTCAGCATGAAGGAGAACAAACAATGATTTCCCTGAAATCATATTATAAAATTTTCACGCTCCCTTACAATCCTATTCTTGGAACGACACCGCTTCGATCGATTCAAAACAGTCTGTTTTTTGGTATCATGACCGTTTTATTTTCTCTTCCTCTGGGGGTCAGCATTGCCTTTCTACTCACACGGGTAGAATTCCCCTTGAAAAATCTGTTCGACGCGATTGTGATGCTTCCACTGGGAATTTCTTCGATTAGCCTGGGATTAGGGTATGTCAGGAGTTTCCATAAACCGCCGTTGATGATTACAGGAACCTGGTATGTGATTGTCCTGGCCCACACTATTATTGCCTACCCATTTGTGATGCGTTCGGTGTTGCCGATTCTCAAGAAGATGAAATCTAGCCTGATCGATGCCGCAATGAGCCTGGGAGCAACACGGGTGCAAGCATTCTTTTTGATCGAACTACCAATTGTCAAATCGGGAATTATTGTTGGGGCCACTTTTGCTTTTGCTATCTCGATTGGGGAATTGGGCGCAACATATATGTTATATCGCCCGAAATGGACCACCATGCCGATTTCCATCTATCGCTTTCTCTCATCCCATGACCTGGTCGGTGCAAGTGCAATGGGGATGATCTTAATTGTTGTTTGTACACTATTGTTTATCTGTATTGAAAAAACCGGGTACAAGACATTTTAAAAGGAACTCAATGACCAAAGATATAAAGAACTTCTCAAATAGTAAGTACTTATAACTCTTATTTTACGTATTAGGCATTACTGATCTCATGGATAAACTTTGTTTAGAAAATGTTGTAAAACGCTATGACGACTGGGTGCTGCAAATGGACCTGCATATCAGAAATGGCGAAATTATGACATTATTAGGACCAAGCGGTTGCGGGAAAACTACAACACTCAGAATTATCGCCGGATTTATTCATATTGATAGTGGCCATTTGTATTTGGATGCTGCAATTATAGATAATGTCCCTCCGTACGACAGAAATATTGGGATCGTCTTTCAAGATTACGCCCTCTTTCCTCACATGAATGTCTTTAAAAATATTGCGTTTGGTATGCGCATGAAAAAGAAATATACAAAACTGCAAATCAAAAACCGGGTGGAAGAAATGCTGGCCTTAGTTGGACTTGAAGGGTATGAACATCGCTATCCGGACCAACTGTCGGGTGGCGAACAACAGCGAATTGCGCTGTTGCGCTCAATCGCTCCACATCCAGATATACTGCTCCTGGATGAACCGCTAAGTGCACTCGATTTTCAATTACGGAAGCGTCTGCGTCAGGAAATCAAAAATGTCCAACGTAAACTCGGTATTACAACGATCTACTTTACTCACGATCAAGAAGAGGCCATGAGTATTTCAGACAGAATCACCGTGATAAAAAATGGAAAAGTTGAACAAATCGGCACTCCCGTAGAAATTTATCAGAACCCCAACAGCGAGTATGTTGCTCAATTCGTTGGCATTTCAAACGTGATTTCCGGAACAATCCTTCAGCGTAAACACGGGCGTTTTCTGGTGCAAACGCCCCAACATCAGTTTACGATTCCGGCTCAGAAGAATTATTCAGTTCATGAAGATATAACCTTCTTTTTCCGTCCAGAGGACAGTTTTCTCTCATTCCAACCAAGAGAAGAAAATGTCATTCGTGGGAAAATTGTCGAACATGAATACCTGGGCGCAGAAATTCTGACAAGCGTTCAAGGCACTGACCAAAATGTGTACATTGTCAGCAATTATATCAAAAATGACACGTTCATCGAACAAGAAGGGAGGGAAGTTTATCTAAATTTTCCCGTTAACGCATGTAAAATTATAGATCGAACATAAAAGCCAGAAATCCCAGCACTTGTCAACAAAACTGCTTTTATTGTCAGAACAGTTTTCTCTTGACATATTATTTCATTTATAAAGAAGCATCATAATAGGTGTGAGATCTTACTACTTAACATTTTTTTCGGAAAAATTGATCTATGAGTTCTAATGCAAAAACTATTCATCAACACAAAATTGATATTGTTAACGTTGGCAAAATGATGTATGACCGCCGCTTTATCATCGCGGGTGATGGAAATCTGAGTGTGCGGCTGGACGACGATACGATTCTGGCGACTCCGACAGCACTTTGTAAAGGGATGTTGTCTCCTGATCAAATTGTCAAGTTGGATTTGACCGGAAATGTGCTGGATAGTGAATACAAACCTTCGTCCGAAATAAAAATGCACCTTGCAGCGTATAACACCCGCCCGGATGTCCGGGCTGTTGTTCATGCGCATCCTCCGATCAGTACCGGATTTGCTGTTGCCGGGATCCCGCTGGATCAATTGATTTTGGCAGAAATGGTTGTCAATTTTGGAGCAATTCCGCTTGCGCCATATTATTCTCCTTCAACAGAAGAGTTAGCAGAATCAGTCGCTGAAAAAGTGAAATGTCATGATGCGGTGCTGATGGCCAATCATGGAGTTATGACGATTGGTCCGGATCTGTACACAACGTATCATCGTCTGGAGATGGTGGAACAATTTGCGACGATTAGTCTGGTTGCCCATTTGTTAGGGAAAATGCAAACCTTTTCCCCAGAGCAACTTCGGGATCTCTATGCGATTCGTGAAAAATCGGGTGTTGGAGCTCAAAATCCTTATCATACTAAATGTCCATTTCCAGGTAAACAGACTGCTAATGGGCAAAATATACACAATATTTCAGAAAAGATCGCTCCGAATAGCTCACCAGATATAGAATCGCTTGTTGACGTTATTACCCGGGTTGTCATATCTGCACTTCGCTGAACAAAAACGCAATGCGCAGTAGAAGACTTACCCAGCATTCATCTCAAAATCTTAGAAAGCATTCAGGCATTTTGCCATGGAACTCCCCAGGACGACAATGTGACAATGCTCCTGATTCAGAAAAAACATCGCTTGTTTTAACCCATGTTACTGCATAATGATTTGATTTTTCGGATTGGGCTCATGACTTAATTGCCCCACTCTACAGAACAAGAGATTATGAAGAAAGGATATATCATTTGCGTGGATGATCAACCAACAATTTTGGATTCACTTATGACGCAGCTTGAAAGCGCAGTTGGGGACATTTGTTAGATCGAAACGGCTGAAAGTGCGGATGAAGCTTTGGAAGTACTAGAAGAACTGCAACAGAGCGGAGAAATCGTTGAGATGATCATTGCCGACGAGGTCATGCCAGGGATGAGAGGCTCTCAACTGCTAGAGATTGTGCACAAATCTTCTCCAGATATCATCAAAGTGATGTTAACCGGGCAGGCGGGATTAGATGCGGTAGCATACGCAATCAATAATGCCGGGTTGGTTAAGTATTTCACCAAACCCTGGGAATCTAAAGATTTACAACTTACAATACAGAGTCTTCTTGAAAAGGGTAGGTTAGCCAGAAAAAATGAGAAGCTTACCCAGGAACTTCAGGAAAACTACAAGAAATTGGAACAGACGTATAACGAACTTTCACTCGCCTATAAACAATTGAAAGAGACTCAGGATCAATTGATTCAAGCCGAAAAACTTTCATTGGTCGGTCAACTTTCCACTGGAATCGCGCATGAAGTCAAAAATCAATTGAATATGCTCGGTTTCGCTGAACTTATCCAGGAAGAGTATCCGGATGATAAAAGACTTCAAAAATATGCCGGGTATATTCTAAAATCTGGAAAAAACATTTATAATCTCGTCGATGAAATGCGGAGATTTGCGAAAAAAGAGCAACGGCAGTACAAAATGGAAACGGCTTCTGTAACTGAGGTACTTAACAAATTATTGAGTTTTATCCGTTTCGATAAGCTCTTATCTTCTCGCAAAATCATAACAAATTTTGAAAACCATCCCTTTGTATGCTTAAATGAAGACAAGTTCGGACAAGTGATTATTAATCTCATCAGGAATGCTGCTTATGCTACCACAGAAGATGCTGGCGAGATCAAGATCGGTGTATCGACAAACGGTAATCAGGCCTTAATCGAAGTTCAGGATAATGGTTGTGGTATTCCTGAGGAGCATCTCGATCAGATCTGGACTCCGTTTTTTACTACTAAAGGTGAAGAGGGTACAGGACTAGGACTTGATATTTGCAAACGAATTATCGAAGAACATAATGGAAGTATTTCCTGCGCAAGCCAGGTAAATGTCGGAACCACATTTACGATTGCCCTTCCTATTAAATACGTAATGCCTGCTGCGTAAATTGCGATGCAATATCACGTGCTACGCATTACGTTTCCATGATAATGAGCATACATGAGTTAACTGAACTGCTTGAAAAAATAAAAAATGTCTCTATTGGCATTATTGGGGATTTTTGCCTTGATGCTTACTTATTTCTAGAGCCTTCGGCCTCAGAAATCTCTCTTGAAACGGGGCTTCCCACAAATGCTGTAAAATCTCAGAAATATTCATTAGGTGGTGCTGGAAACGTTGTGAATAATTTATCCGCAATGGGGGTAAAGCGCATTTTTATTTTCGGTGTCATTGGAGATGATCCCTACGGTTATGAAATGAAGAGAATCCTCAACAGTTTGAAAATTGATATCTCAGGATTATTAACTCAACCACAAAATTGGGATACCCATGTCTATGTGAAACCTTATCAAGAAAATCAGGAGCAAAACAGAATTGATTTTGGAAATTTTAACATCCCCTCGCAGGAAACACATAGCTTGCTGCTTCAATGTCTTGAACAAGCTATTCCCCAATTTGATATAATGATTATTAACCAACAGGTGCAGAAAGGTATTTATACGGAAGATTTTCTGAATCAACTGAAAGAAATTATTCGTCGTCATCCGGAAACATCTTTTATTACTGATAGCAGGCACTACAGTAATGAAGCCGAAGGAACGATCAGAAAAATCAATGATTATGATGGAGCAGCTCTTTGTGGTATAGAGAGATCCCCTGAGGATCCGGTAACTTTTCAGGAAGCAAGGAGTATCGCAAAAGAACTTTATGAGAGATGGCAGAAACCTGTATTTCTCACAAGACATGAATATGGATGTGTTGTTTATGACAACGAAGGTTATCATGAGATTCCTGGTCTTCAAATTTTATCCCAAACAGATACAGTCGGAGCAGGTGATAGTATGCTGGCGGGTATTTCAGCAGCCCTGGCAGCAGGAGAAAATCCTGTAAGAGCAGCAGAGTTCGGCAACTTTGTTTCCGGCGTCACCGTTCAGAAACTCTTTCAGACCGGGACAGCATCGCCGGAAGAAATTCTCAATATTGGCAGTGACCCTGATTATCGTTATCGACCGGAACTTGCTTTCAATCCATGGCAAGCCCGTTACTATAACAACACCGAGATTGAAATCGTGAACGCGATTCCCCAAAATTTAGAGATTACCCATGCTATATTCGATCATGATGGAACCATTTCGACTCTTAGACAGGGCTGGGAAGAGATTATGGAACCCATGATGGTGCGGGCAATTATCGGTGTAGATGATAACACAATTGATGAACATATACGCAATAAAGTACTTAAAACAGTTCGGGAGTACATCGATAAAACCACCGGAGTCCAAACCCTTATTCAGATGCAAGGATTAGCTGAGCTTGTTCGGTATTTTGGCTATATTCCCGAAGAGGAAATCCTTGATGCCCAGGGATACAAAGCAATCTATAATAAAGAACTTCTGAAACTAGTGGATCAACGACTACAGAAACTGAACCGGGGAGAATTGGATGTCTGGGATTTTACCCTAAAAAATGCCGTTGCGTTTCTTAAAGCTTTATACAGCAGAGGCGTAAAGCTCTATCTTGCAAGTGGAACGGATCAACAAGACGTTGAAAAAGAAGCAGAAGCGTTGGGATATGCAAAATTATTTGGCGGACGTATCTATGGAGCAAGCGCAAATATTACAACAGAACCCAAGAAAATTGTTCTTGAGAAAATACTGAAAGGTATAAACGAGGAAGATGCACGCCAGATTGTGACCTTCGGTGATGGCCCGGTAGAAATACGTGAAACACACAAACGAGGGGGATTTACAGTGGGAATAGCTAGTGATGAAGTCAGACGGTTTGGGTTAAATTTGAAAAAGCGATCGCGGCTTATTCAGGCCGGTGCAGATCTCATTATGCCCGATTTTTCTCAAATGGAGCACCTCTTAACGGTGTTATTTTAGTCAGAAAAAATAATCCTCGATAGCGATACAAAGCGTATGATAAACGGGAAGATGGAGCTCCTGGATTTTAAAAGTCGTTTGCGAGGGCACACGAATACAAATGTCACAATATGCAGCTAATTTGCCACCCATTTTTCCAGTAAGGCCAATTGTTGCCATTCCAATCGTTCTAGCCATCATACAAGCGTAGATGACATTCTGTGCGTTTCCTGAAGTGCTTAATCCCACGAGCACATCACCTTCTCGGCCGTAGCCTAAAACCTCTTGAGCAAAGACAAAGTCGGGATTCACGTCATTGGAAAAGGCGGTCAGAAGGGCTGTATGGGCCGATAAATTAATTGCCGGAAGCGCGCCCTGAAGATTTTCTCCTAAACACTGTCCCGCGGCTGAGAACTTTGCTGTCAATTTTTCCTTGATAGCCTCTGAAATCGGTCT
>JAJRVU010000437.1 GCA_024277145.1 Planctomycetota bacterium | reverse complement strand
CTCCTTCTTACTTGTCATGTTGTCATATCGAAACCCTACGATATAAATGGTTAAAAATTTTAATTCAAGTGTTTTACTTATGCTGAGTCAAAACGCTCTTCGATACAACTCAGTATGTTTTTCAGGTGAGGCTCACAAATTTCGTAGTAGGTTTTTCGTCCTTCTTTTTCTGAAGTCAGAAATCCGCACCGCTGCATTAATCTTAAATGTTCTGAAGCCATGTGGCTTGGGATATCACAAAACTCGGCAAGCTCTCCCACAGTGAAACGTCCCTGATTTAGCAGTTGAACAATTCTTAACCTGTGCGGATGCGCTAATGTTTTAAGACATTCTGCAGCCTCCTGAAGTAAATCAATATCCGTTAATTTGAGTTTACTTTTCATATTTGTTTTCATTTAATCTCCTCATAGTCATGTATATCGTAATGTAACGACATGTCAATCATTATTTCTCAGGTTTTTATCAGATTTTAGAGGATGTATCTGTTCAGTACATGCTGGGTTGAATGTAAATTGCTGTGATCAGCTTTAAAAACTATTTATAGCCATCAATAAAAAAGAAATTGGAACGGCGTTGCTGGATCGAAATTGAGATTTCGTGAGTTGTGTTTTGTCACAGATATGTCCTGTTCGGTCGAAGAATCCGATTCAGAACAAAACTCTTTGTTGATGTTGGAATCTCTGGCAATTGGTTGCTGATTCTCTCTTGTGAATCAGGTAGGATACCATTAATAAAATATTCGAGAACCCTGATTCATTCAATGAATATGTTGAGTGCAGGAGTTCTCCCGGATTCGTTATCAGAAATTTAGGAAAGAAAACCGTGACCTCTGAAGAAGTTTATTCTAAAGGTAATTATGCATTTGTCAGCCTGGGGTGCCCGAAGAACCTTGTTGACAGTGAAAAAATGCTGGGAACACTTTCATTAGATGGTTACACACTTGTATCTGAACCGGAAAATTCTGATTTTGTAATCGTCAACACGTGCGGATTTATTGAAAGTTCACGAGAAGAATCAAAAGCGGTGATCCAGGAAATGCTTGACCTGAAAAAAGAAGGCAAAACCAAAGGTGTGATTGTTGCAGGTTGTCTGCCTGAACGATTAGGAGGAACTCTGATTCAGGAGATGCCTGAAATTGATCATGTGTTGGGCGTTTTTGGTCGCGACGAAATCAACCGTGTCGCGGATCATTTTTTAGGTGGCAGAACCGAACAGCGTGAATTATTTCGACCTGCACCCATCCAGGCAATGGATGATCGGGAACGATTACGAATAACACCCAAGCACTACGCCTACCTCAAAATATCGGAAGGTTGCGACCGAACTTGCACCTTCTGTTCTATTCCCTCAATGCGAGGAAAACATGTCACCAAGCCTGTGGAAATGATTATTTCTGAAGCAAAGGAGCTTGCAGCGGATGGCGTGAAAGAATTAATTATTGTTGCACAGGATACCACTTATTACGGGATGGACCTGTACGGTGAAGTCAGGCTGGCACATTTGCTTAAAGAACTGGTAAAAGTGGATGGAATTGAATGGATTCGCCTGATGTACCTTTATCCGGTCAATTTTACAGATGAACTCATTGGAGTGATTTCTGATTCACCTAAAATTCTCCCGTATCTCGATATGCCTTTGCAGCATATTAACAGCCAGGTTCTGAAACGGATGCAGCGGAGAGTCAATCGCGAACGAACAATAGAATTAGTTGGAAAACTACGAAACCAGATTGATAATCTTGTCCTGAGAACCACGTTTATTGTCGGTTTTCCGGGAGAAACTGAAGATCAGTTTGAAGATTTGCTCAATTTTGTACAGGAAACGAAATTTGAAAAGTTGGGAGTTTTTACTTATTCTAAAGAGCCGGGAACTCCTGCGGTCAAGCTGGATGGTCACCTGCCGGAATCGGTTAAGGAAGAACGGTATGACCGGTTAATGGATCTTCAACAGGAAATCGCATTCGGACATGGTGATTCCATTATTGGATACGAATTGGATGTGATGATCGATGATTACTTGGAAGACAATGTCTGGATTGGTCGAACTTTTGCAGATGCACCGGAAATTGATAGCGAAATCTTTGTTACTGGTGAAAATTTACCGGTAGGAGAGTTAGTTCCTGTTGAGATTACCGGCCGAGATGATTACGATCTGTTAGGGACAGCAGTTGCTGTTACCGAAGAGAAATAGTTTTTCATACGGAAAATTGACAGTTGAATCAACTTCAACTAATTCTGAGTGAAAATGATAAACGGAACTACAGAAAAAAATCGAAGTTAAGTATTCCATGGCCGAACCTGAAAAAGAAACTCAAGAGATTGCAACAAAAGAAACTTTGTTGCGAGATGCGCTCAATCCTCCGAACCTGATTACGATGAGCCGGCTGTTTCTTGCAGGAATTCTTTTTCTCTTAATTTATATTAATGGTTTGTGGATTACTGCAGCTGTCATTTTTATTGTAGCCGCGGCGACCGATGCACTGGATGGGTACATTGCCCGTAAATATGGAATGGTCACAGCAATCGGTCGAATTCTGGATCCGTTTGTTGATAAAATCATTATTTGTGGTGCCTTCATTTTTCTGCTTGATAAAAAAGTCGATTTTGCCAATGGCGTAGAAGCGTGGTCGGGGGTGAATGCCTGGATGGTGATCATCGTGGTTGGACGGGAAATGTTTGTCACCAGCCTGAGAGGATTTCTTGAAGAACAAGGCCACGATTTTTCTGCATCACTCAGTGGTAAGTTAAAGATGGCGCTTCAATGCCTTGCTGTGACAGCCAGTCTTCTTTCTTTAAGTCCGGAAATTGCTTCTGGAAATTTTAATTTTGCCAGGGATATTCTCCTCTGGTCTGCAGTGCTGGTCACTGTTTATTCCGGTGGAATATATATCGTTCGGGCAATTCGGATGATGACAGGCTCAGAAGATTCCTGAAATTTCCGTAAAATAGAAGAAAATCGGAAAATTCCGGGATCCAGAGATCTACTTATCACGTTAAACAGAGAGTCAGTTCTCTATGACGATCTGGTAGATCTGACTTTCAAGTTGAACATCCCCTTATTTCTTTGAACAAAATTTCCTTAAATTACCTGACCTTTTTTCTTTGCGAGAGCTTCTCAGTTTGAATTTTATCAACTATCATGTGAACTTGTATGAACCAATTGGTTCTTCGCATGTGGTGTTTCAATAATAATATTCCCCCCTAAAGGTAAAGGATTAACTTCATATGTCAGATGCACCTGTTAATGAGAACACTGAAAAACCTGAATCCGACTCTGGTCATGATCCTCTGCAAGACAGCGTATTTCTGGTTCCCTATCCAAAAATTGTCTTCATGTACCCTTCTTTGATAATGGCTATGGTTACGGGTATCATCGGTCTATTTTCTGATGAAGGTTCTAGCGTAATGAATACCTGTTCCATGATTTTTCTCATGGTACTGGCAGTCAACTTGATCGTGATTTCTTTTGATTTTCCCAGAACAACTTCACTGACTCTTTTCTTCCTGCTTGTTTCGGTCACATTTGGGTTATGGCTACTATTTTCAAGCTATCCCGATATGCTACCGCAGGTTCATGATGTGATTAAATCAGTCAAGCCTTATGCGAACTCCACGTTTTATTTCACATTTTCAATCTTCATGATGATGATTTATGCAGGAGTCATGGTGAATGTCCGGTTTGATTACTGGGAAGTTCGCCCGAATGAATTGCTTCACCATCACGGAATTTTAAGTGACCTTGAGCGGTTCTCATCACCTAACCTGAAAATTGAAAAAGAAATTAACGATGTTTTTGAATATCTGTTACTCAGGTCAGGACGGCTGATTCTTCATCCGCGAAATGAATCCCGTTCCATTGTTCTGGATAACGTCTTCTTTATCAATAGAAAAGAAGCCCGGATTACCAAGATGCTCAGTGCACTTCAGGTCAGAATCAAAATGGAATAATCAAATTTATTGATTCCAAAATAAAAGCACGCTTGGATCATTCCTTGCGTGTTTTTTTTGTTCTGAACAGTTTTTATTAATCCGGTTTTAAGAATGGACTATTATTGTCGTTTCTTAAGCATGGCCTGACGCATATCTCTTGTGTCTGATTTCTTTTTCAAGTTCTCACGGTGATCATGAATCTTTCGACCTTTCCCAATTGCAATTTTCACTTTTACAATTCCTCGGGTGAAATAGATCCTGAGAGGAACCAGTGTCAGCCCTTTTTGTGCACCTGCTTCTGCAAATTTGGTGATTTCCCTTTTCTTTAGAAGCAGTTTACGCTTCCTGCGAGGTTCGTGGTTCATTACGGTTGCCTGTGGATATTCTGCAATATCACACCCGACAAGCCAAAGTTCTCCATTCTCCAATTGGGCATAAGCTTCGTCGATAGAAATTTTTCCGTTACGAATGCTTTTAACTTCACTTCCTTTTAGCGCAATTCCACATTCCAGCTCATCTAACAAATCGTAAAGATGGCGAGCCTTGCGATTTTTGCAAATCGAACGGAAATTAGGATCGTCCTTCTCTTTTTTGATTTTTTTCGATTTTTTGCTCATTGCCCGAAAATCCTGTTTGCTGGTCTTTTGTTATTGTCCTTCAGGAATGGAATATGATAACGGATACTTTTTTAAAAGACAGGTTCGTTTGAATTTATGATAAAAGTCGCGTAAAAACTCTTTTTGGAGTGTCATCCTACTTTCAAAGCTTCAAAAGCCGGGTCTTTTTGAAGGGACAACTGCTGGATCCAGAAACGTTTTCTGCCACATTTCAAGAACCAATAAAGACCAAAGGCGATAACTATGATCCCAGGCACCTGAAGTATGTTCCTGAACCAGTTTTCTAATTTCATCAGGATTAAAATAGCCCCTGTTGAGTGAATTGGAATCCAGAAGCGTGTCGTGTAAGAGAGGCTTCAATTCATCTCGAAACCAATGATCCAGCGGAACGCCAAAACCCATTTTCGGGCGAGTCTGAATTGATGGAGGAAGGATATCACGAAATGTGTCAACCAATATTTTCTTGCCGAATTTCCCCTGCAGCTTGAACTTCATAGGCATTCTGGCTGCCAGCTCAACAACATGATGATCAAGAAACGGGCTTCTGCATTCCAGGGAACTCGACATACTGGCGATATCAACCTTCGTTAAAATATCACAAGGAAGATACGTCAACATATCCGTGCAGGTAGTCCGCGATACAAAATCTCTGGAGGGGCAAGCCTGATAGGCAGAATTCAGAAAATCAATAGAACTGTTCTGGTTCAATTTTTTTACAAAATCGGGATGATACATCGACTGCTTGCGAGATTCATCAAAGATAGCTATCCATGTCAGGTATCTTTCTTCAGGTGGTTTTCCCAAAGCAGAAAGAAGACGTTTGACTTTACGTCTTAGAGATTTCTGTTGAACAGAAGAAGGCATTTTCTGCCAGATTTTTGAAGCGATGATTGATCTTAGAAAGCCGGGAAGCTTATCAAACTTTGTTCCAATTTTGACTGCTTTGTATCGATCATACCCTGCAAACAGTTCATCACCTCCATCACCTGAAAGAGAAACCGTGACATGTTTTCTTGTCATGTCTGATAAATACATGGTTGGGATGGCAGAACTATCACTGAAGGGTTCATCGTAGTGCCAGATCAGTCGGGGCAATATTTCAAGAGCTTCCGGCTTCACAATTTGTTCATGATGATTGGTTTTAAGAAGACTGGCTGCCTCTCTGGCGTAAGAAGTTTCATCAAACTGTTTAATGGGAAAACCAATGGAAAAAGTATGAACAGGTTGGCTGGAAAGCTTCTGCATGATCCCTGAAATGATAGTGGAATCAACCCCGCCGGAAAGGAATGCCCCTAAAGGAACATCACTTCGCATTCTCAAACGAACCGCTTCGGTCAGGCGTTCCCTAAGTTCATCCTGCCATTGTTTTTCTGTCCAGGAATCAGAATGGTCAAGACCCGAATCAGAAAATGAGGATCCCGGTTCAAAAGGTGGAGACCAATATTGAGAAACTTTCAGCTGTCCATTTTCATAAAGTGCACAATGACCCGGAGGGAGTTTGGAATATCCTTCGAGAATAGAATCAGGATGAGGGACATATTGATAAGTCAGATAATTATCAATTGCAGAAAGACTCAGGTTTCTCGGAGCGTTTGGAATTTGAAGCAGAGCTTTCAGTTCACTTGCAAAAGAGAATCGTCCTTCATCAAGTCGATAAACAAAAGGTTTCTGTCCCATCCTGTCACGCGCGACAAATAGCCTTTGTTTTTTTTCATCCCAGATTGCAAAGGCGAACATTCCCCTTAAATATTTGACGCAATCAACGCCATACTGTTCGTAAAGATGAACGATTGTTTCAGTATCACTGGAAGTTCTGAACCGATGCCCCTGAGATTCCAGTTGAGGTCGCAATTCCTTGTAGTTGTAGATTTCCCCATTGAAGGCAATCCAGATTGTTTCATCTTCATTTGCAAGAGGCTGATGTCCTGAACCGAGATCAATAATGGAAAGCCTGCGGTGTCCCAGTCCAACTCCCAATTTTGAGTTTTCAGAAGATAAAGGAGAGTAATAAATTCCCTGATCGTCAGGTCCACGATGTTCCAGCACATCAATCATTTGATTGAGTGTTGATTTTTTTATTGATAAAGAAGAGGATGCCCAGACTGAGCCAGCGATGCCACACATCGGATTACCTTAATGCCAGTTTAGTTTTTAAAATTGTTTATGGGTTAATTGGTCACTTCATGATAAAGGTTGACATGAGCATTCACCATGTTTTCAATGCTGAATTTGTCTTTCATGGTTTGAAAAGCTTCATTCCCAAGTTTTTTTGCCAGTTCCTGATCTGCGAGGATACGATCCGCAAATTGAGCAAACCCGACGGAATCTCCCACCTTGACAACATAACCGGTTTTTCCATCTTCAATCAGTTCCCTGTTAGGGGGAATGTCACTGACGACCGAAGGAATTCCGTGCGACATTGCTTCCATCAAGCTGTTTGACATTCCTTCAAAATCACTCGCCAGCCAGAAAACGTTCATAACCTGCATGATTTCCGAAACATTTTCCTGATGACCTGCAAAGCGGACCAGGTGATCACACTCCATATGTTTAGCAAGGTCAAGTGCTTTCTGTTTTTCCGGACCCTCTCCAATAATTAGGAAATAAACGTTTGTTGTAATTTGTTTTAAAAGTTGAAATGCCCAGATTAAATCCATAATCCGTTTTTGTGGAGCCAGTCTTCCAACAAACCCAACAACTCTAGCATCTTCCGGCAGATTAAATTCAGCCAAAATTTTTGTTCGATCAGAACTGTTTTCCGGGATTTCGATTCCATTGGGAATGACCACAGTTTTTTCTTCCGGGTAACCAAGTTCCTGATAAAACCTCGCAACACTTTGAGAGTTTCCAATCAATTTAGTTGTGCGGGGACTCTGTTTTTTATCCAGTTTAAGCTGCCAGCCACTTTTCCACGAATCGACACATCTTTCGGAAACAATCACTTTGGGAGAATTCTCTTTACCTGCAATCAATCTTCCATAAGAGTTTGCAGCAAATAACCAGGTATGCAGGATGTCCGGTTGAAATTCTTTAATGATCTTTCGGAGCTTCCAAAGTGCATTCGGATCAAACTTCCATCGTTTGTTAAGAATGGTCACGGGAATTCCATGATCCTTAATCAACTTTTCAAACGGACCCCCGCGAGTTAGCGCAACCACCTGGACATCAAACTGATCTTTGGGTAATCCGGTTGCCAGCAGAGAAAACTGTTTCTCCGCACCAGATCGATCCAAAGTTGGAATGACTAACAGCAGTTTGATCACGAGGTGAAAATTCTTTCCATATTCAGGCCAGTAAAATCAGATGAAGTAAAATCGGACGCTGCAAAATCAGGGACAGGAAACAGAGGAAACGACTGATCTTCTGTTATTCATACGTTTACTGAAAGTATTGTACGAATGAAATCCTGTCATAAAAAGCAAAAAATGCTTAACCCTTCAAGGCATTCAGAACATGAGTGGCCATTTCTTCAGTCGAAATGGATGTTTCCCCTTTGGCAGCAATATCTGCAGTTCGATGACCTTCATTAATGACAGAATCAACTGCTTTTTCAATCAGGTCTGCTTCTTCATTCAGGTTGAGGGAATGTCTTAACATCATGGCCGTGGCCAATATGGTTGCAAGAGGATTTGCAATTCCTTTTCCTGCAATGTCAGGAGCCGAGCCGTGAATCGGTTCAAAAAGTCCCGGTCCGGATTCTCCCATAGAAGCAGAAGGAAGCAGTCCTAATGAGCCGGGAAGCATCGAGCCTTCATCAGTAAGAATATCACCAAAAAGATTTCCGGTTACAACGACATCAAAATCACGTGGCCGGGAAATGAGATGCATGGCCATTGCATCAACAAGAACAACATCGTAATCAAGATCAGAATAATTCTCTTTGACAACTTTTTCGGAAACAGATCGCCAGAGCCGGGAAACTTCCAGGACGTTCGCTTTATCAACGGAAGTCAGTTTCTTACTTCTGGTTTGAGCAGCTTTCGCAGCGATGTGAACTACCCGTTCAATTTCGCCCGTGTTATAAACCATGTCGTTGCCAGCTTCTTCTCCCGATTCGTGTGGGCCTCTTCTGGATGGGCCGAAATAAATTCCTCCGGTTAATTCACGGACGAATAAAATATCAACTCCTTCGACAATATCTTTTTTCAGTGGTGATGCATCAATCAGGCAGGGGTGAGTTTTAATCGGTCGGAGGTTTGCAAAAAGGTTGAGCTCTTTACGAATTTTAAGAAGTCCGACTTCGGGTCGCGTTTTGGCATTCGGGTCATCCCATTTTGGGCCACCGACTGCGCCGAGCAGAATTGCATCGGATTCCTTGCAGGCGTTTAATGTGATCTCAGGAAGAGGATCGCCGAATTCGTCAATCGCACATCCCCCCATAGCATGGGAAGCGATTTCAAATTGATGGCCGCCAATTTCTTCAACGCGTTTAAGAATTCTCTGACCTTGAGAAATGATCTCCGGCCCGATGCCGTCTCCCGGAAGTAATACAATAGATGCTTTCACAGTTCTTTATCCCGATAAGTTTAAATTGAATAATGTCTAGTTGAATTTCTTCGGCGTATCCGAAACTTCAATTTTACCGGGATTTACGGTAAACACCAGTAGTAGCAATTGTTTGATTTCCGAATTCAGCGGAACTTGGTAGTTTCAGTCCTGAAAACAGGTTAATATAGAGCTGTTTTGCATTGAATTTCAATAATTCGGACCTGAACAGAAAGAAACCCTTGAATAGTGCAACATGAACTTGCGATAAGATTCATTGTTCACGAGTACTGAATTTATCAAGATGTATCTACTGAAAAAGAACATGTCGAAATGGATTCTGCAATCTCAATGAAAGAGAAGTAATTCTGTGATCAGGAAGATTCTTCAGGAAAAATACCTTACGATAATTCTCTGGTTGACCTTTTCGGTGATCGTGGGAACTCTCTATCTATACCAATTTTTGCACGTCATACATCCACACCCATTTCCTGCTTATCTTTTCTTCTCTATTTTTCTCCCAGTCAATGCTTTGTTGATGACTAAAGGTTTCCTGAAATTTCTATTTTGGTCTGATAGATTAAAAACAGCAGGATGGGTTTTTCTGGGAGTGACACCCCTGTTTATTATTTTATGGGGGGGTGTTCATTGGTGGGAATTTAATTCTCAACGTCGGCAGAATGACTATGTTACCAGAATGGGGCCAATTTCTTCTTACGCTTCCGGTTGCCTTAAGAATATGGAGCGAGCGATTTATTACCCGTTCTCGGTTGAAGGGGAAAAGGTTGTGATGTGGACGGATTGGAAAGACTGGAATGTAGGTGCCCGACAAAACGTTGACCAGATGGATGAATTCATCAAGAAGTTTGAAAAGAAATTCAATAGAAAATGTACGACAAAAGTGAATTGGGTACGGAGTGAAATGAAATACTATCATGGTACTGGCTGGAATTACCATGGACCTGTTTCAGGATCGTATCCGGAAAATTTAATCGAAGGAAAAGATTTTCAACTAAAAAGGACTGACCGATATGGGGTCGCAAATTTTGTCATTCAAAATTATTGTGGTCCGAATGCTCAACCCCCCAAGCTTCTGAAGGATGGTTGGAGAATGTCTTTTTATGATAATCAAGATGATGATTATCAACTTTATAAAATACGAGAGAAACATCTGGATATTTCTTTGGATGAACTGATTAAAGATGATACTTATAATGATTTTCCGGGGTACACAAGTATTTATGGGGCAGTATTTTGTGACTACCTTTTCAGGACATATTCGAATGAGAAATTTCTGGAACTTTATTCTACAAGTCGTAAAGAAACGTTCCCTGATGACATCAAGCGAATTTACAAAATTACTTTTGAAGAACTCAAAAAGAATTTCTGGGCTGATTTTGACATTCAGGTCTCTTCTGAGAAGTACCTCAAGAAGAATCATTTTCTTTATGCAGCCAAATTGAGTCAGGATATCGATAAGGATTCTTACAAAGAACTAATTAAAAATCATCGAAAAGGTTATCAGGAATTACTGAAATCGTTTGAGAAATGCCAATATGTAACAAAATATCAAAAAATACAAAAAGGAACGAATGCCAAACATGTCTATGGACCTGTCCAATTTGAATATTTTCAAAATGGTCCTTACTCAAAATTGGTCGATGAATATCAAACTTATTTCGCAACTCCTGAGCATTCTTTTACGATTGGGCTATCAGATGAAAAAGAACATAGCCAGTGGGGTTTTCCTTCGAATTCAAATAACGAGGCCCCGAAATTCCGCAAACGAAATCATCTACTCCTTAAAGAATTGATAAGCCAATCTAAATATAATATTCAAAAAAATCTTCTTCATCGAATTTATATGGAAGGTCATGCAATTCCTGTCATATATGCAATTGAAAAAGACTTGAATTGGACGGCTACTCATATTGAGAAGGTTACTGAGGATGGTCATCTTTATTGGAAATTGGATGGGCAATTTATGGTCGATGGAAATCTTTCAACTTTTACGATTACTTTTGATCCTCAAAATAACTGGGCGATTCGCTCTGTTAATGGCAAAGGCAAATATTTTGATAATGATTATACTTATACAAAAACGATTCATTTTCCCGATGATAAGACCATGCTTCCTCACACAACTAAAATCGTAGAGGATTATTGTACCTATTCTCCCATAACCTTAGAAAAACAATCGAGCAAGAAAACGATTCTTGATATCACCCGGATGCCAATTGATATAGATAAAGATGATTTACAACCCGAACGTTATGGAATCAATCCAGCTGATCTGTACGCTTCGTCTGAAAAATTATCAATGTCGTTATATGCTTTTTTCGGATTTATCATCCTGTTTGTGACAGGAGTGATTCTTCTGTTCGTTCATTATTACCTGAAGAAAAAACATAACATCGTTGAAGTTCTTACTAATGCTGAGAATAACTCAAAGAAACCTCTTTCTCGATTCAAGAAGTGGGTCACTTTATCGCTTATTCTTCTGTTTTTATACGTTGGGCATCAGCTTCTTATGGTTCAACTTCGGAAGAAAACGTGGGCAAAGGCAAGTCGTAAAACAGAAAGGTACGTTGAGTTAAATTATAGATTTCGGTATCCCAACCTGTTTTTTAAATCGTTTAACAATGTTGGAAACAAATATTTCCAGTACGTTATCGATACGTTAAAAGGGAAAATATATAATGAAATTATATATATAGACTATATGAACGTGTTTAAAATGAATGATTATTCTTTCGATCAGTTGCCAGCTTCTGAAGAGATGACACAGGTCCTCATTGAAGAATCAGATGTATCAAACAAAGGAATGGAAAATCTCTTAAAATATCCGAATCTTCATACGCTTCGACTTGAAGGAAAAAAAATATCAAATCCTGTTCTTGAAATCTGCGGGAAATTAAAGAAGCTGGTGCATCTTTACTTGAGTTCCACTGCAATATCTGATGAAGGGTTAAAACATCTTGTCGATCATACATCATTAGAATCGATTGATTTATCGAACACAGAGATCACGGATCAAGGGATGAAATATCTGAGCCAGATTCCCGGATTAAAAAGTGTAATTCTTGACCAAACCAAAATTACCGATAAAGGCTTGGAAATTGTCTCAAAGAATCAATCCTTGAAAGAATTGCAGTTAAACGGAACTAAGATTACGGATCAGGGAATTGAGTTTCTGAAAGACCATCCCACGCTTGAAAGACTGGAATTGGAAAACACTGAAATATCAGACAAAAGTATTGATGTCATTCTTTCCATTAAAAGGTTGAAAGAAATACGCATCGATGATACAAAAGTATCGAAAGAAGGAGTTCAAAAACTCAAAGAGCAAATCAATATAGTTCTTGATTAGTGATGTGTGATTGTTGAAATAAACCGGTACAAATTCACTGACTGGTTTTTCTGGAATAATCAGGAAATACTCTCCCTGTTCACCAATTGTTTCATGCGAAAGTGAAACGATTGAAAAAGCTAAGTTTTCCATACTGAAAACAACCCAGGTCCAATTCAGATGGCATGTTTTAGTGTGTATTCTCTTGATAGTAGCCGGTTATATGACTGGCTGTGAGAATTCAGAATTCTTAAACATTTTCAACCAGAAACTTGCCTGACCGATGATTCGCTCAATCTATTTCACATTCGGATTATTTATTGCATTGTGGGGGCTTTCTTTGATTTGCATTGATAGCATCATCATTAAAAAGGAAAGCGCCTGGATTGTTTCCGAACCTTCTATCAGTCAATATTTCAAGACAAATGACAAGCAGCAGAGAATTCTGATGTTACCAGCATGGGTCGCGTTTGGATTGGTTTCTTTAGGAACAGTCACCATGCTTTATTCCGTTGCTCTTCCTGATCAGGAAACTGTCAAGAAAAAGATTTAAGAATAAAGAATCCTTGATTGCTAGAATTCCAGCCGATTATTTCTTAAGCGACAAAGTGCTCCAGAGGCTTGGGTCATTCGCAAATGGAAAATCTTCCCCAACCGTGAGATGCTGGTCTCCCAGTTCATTATCATGAATAAAAAAGTAGAAACCTAAATGAGGGTTTGATTCCGTGTCAAAGCCAGTCAGGATTTCCTCAGAGAGCCAGACTTCCAATTCATATCCCTCTTTCTGGAGAGAGGAAGATAATTTGATCTGATTTGGTTTCGCAATGGATGATTCTTCACGAGCACGAGCTATTGGCATTTCAAGACCATAAGGCTGGTCATGGTTTTTTCCCGTCGCTGCAGGAAGCAGGCAAAAATGGTGGCAGAAACGACTGGCACGATGAATGTTCTGCGTGTTACGGGTGTCAATCCAAACTTGCAATCCATCGGATTCCAGAGGCTGTTCAGGCTTTCCAATAACCGGGTGTTTCTTCCCTTTGACAGATAGTGAAAGACCAAGCCCTTTGTTATTCCAGCCAAGTTTGATTGTCCCGAAAGAAGCGGAACCATCAATATCCTGAAGTGGAGGCATTTCACAGGATTTAGGAAGCCCCAGAAGTTTTTTGGTCTTTTTAGGAATCGCTGGTACGTGCTGTACCGCGAAATCATATCTAAAAAGAAAACGTTCTGGTAATAGTGACGACATCTTGGAAATATCCACAGTTTATAGTTTAATCAGAGTTGATATACATGCATGAGAAGCAGCTTTATTTTAGAATAGAAATCTAATTAATGCAAGTTTGTCTACCAAAAGTGATGAAAAAACTATTGAAGGGCTCTGTTATCAGAAGCGATTATTACAGAATTAAAAAATCCCCTGAATAACATCAAATGCTACCCAGAGGATTAATATGTTCCTCTTCAAAGATATCAGAAATTCAAATCAATGAATGAGGGATTCCAGAAATTAAGCCGTTAAATCAGGAATCTTTTTTCTTTTCTTTGGCTTTGTCATCTGTGTGATCGTGCCCATCTTCATGATCGTGATCATCTTTTTTTGAAGAGCTATCCAGTTTCGCTAGAAGTTCTTTCTTTTTATCATCGGATTTCTTCTCAAAGGCAGTTTTGCAACCGTCGCTGCAAAAGCCAACAGTTTTACTGTCAAATGAAACTGTTTCAACTTTTGGATTGGTTTTCATAGCACATAGAGGGCAATGGGTTGGTTCGTCT
>JAJRVU010000436.1 GCA_024277145.1 Planctomycetota bacterium | reverse complement strand
TGGGAGATGGCTTGTCTGGGATAGGTGGAAATCATGCTCTGAGGGAGTCAAAACAGCAACTTCTGATCCGATGAATTTCCAGAATTCTTTCAGGTGATTTAAAGCAGATTCTCTCGTTTTATCTGAATCAACTTTTTCTTGTGGTGTGATAACAACTTTTTCTTGTGGTGTGATAACACAGAGGCGATTATCAAACAGGCCAGGCTTGGAATTTTCAAATCCCTGTTTTTCAGAGCCTGCAATCGGATGGGATCCAATAAATGTGACATCTTCAGGCAGGTATTGTTGAGCAGCTTTACAAATCGTTTCCTTCGTGCTTCCTGCATCTGTTATGATAGAAGTACTGCTGAATTGAATACCCGATGAGCGAAAAAATTCCACAATATGATCAATAGGGGTGCAGAAAATAATCAGGGATGCCGGTTTTTCAAGAACAGAAAAATCCGTTGAATATTCGTCAATCAATCCGATCGATTGGCACTTCTTTAACCGGTCTTCATTTCGCCCAAAGCCAATGATAGTTCCCTGGAAATCACGAGCCTTCAACGCAGCGGCTATGGATCCACCAATTAATCCAACGCCAACAATAATAACAGATTCAAATTTTAAATGAGGTTGTTCCATAACCCCTGTATCATACGGTCAATGGAGTTTAATTTCCACGCTGAAAAGCTTCAGGGAAGGGTGGTTTTTTAAACAACTTGCTGAATTGAGAGCGTTTCTATAAATGATATAGAAGGTTTATCTGTTATCCCAACTATGCAAAAAGTGTGCCACGTTATACGTTAATTCCAGGCATTGTCTGGCAGGAGCGTTGAATCTGTTTTCAGGTTCAATAGAAACATTTCAGCTTTTTAAAAGTTGTTCAATTAATTTTCCGTCAGAATATGTCATTGGTCGGCCGATGGGTGTAATGAATTCTTTTTTTGTATCAATTCCGAGTGCATGAAGCAGCGTAAATGTAAGGTCATTGACGGAGACAGGGTCTTTTGGTCCTTTGGGATTTTCTTCCGGGCTTGTTTCACCAATCACAAGTCCCGAATGGAAACCACCACCTCCGAGCAGGCAGGAAAAACCGTTTGGCCAATGATCCCTGCCTGTTGCAGGGTTAATTTTGGGAGTCCGGCCAAATTCACCAATGCATAATACCACTGTTGATTCCAGAAGATTTCGTTCTTTTAATTCTTCCATTAAAGTCGATAGAGCAGGGTCCAGAGTTTTTGCTCTCGATTTATGTGTTTCAAAATTATTGGCGTGGCTGTCAAACCCTTCCAGTACAACTTCCACCGCCCGAACTCCTTCTTCAATTAATTTTCGCGCAACCAGGCAACCACGGCCAAATCGATTGTCACCATATTTTGCCAATACAATTTCCGGCTCATCTTTAAGGTCAAACGCTTTCAACTGTTTTGACTTCATCATCGTTAATGATTGCTCAATGGATTTTTCATGCAGGGTATAATCGGAGGTGAATTGACGACTTCGATTAAAATTTTTAGTTAAGATATCCAGATTTTGAAGTCTCTGTTTTTGTCTTGGTTTACCTACCCTGGAGACCATGTTTTGTATGCTATTTCCAGGTGAATAAATTTTGAAAGCATCATGTTCTGCGCCAAGATGTCCCCCACGTGCAGGCCATTGACCACCACACAACGAAAAATGTTGAGGGATTTCAATATTGGAATTCGGATTCTCTTTTGACAGGATAGCTCCGATTGAGGGATAGATTACTGTAGGGTCAGGCCGGTAACCGGTTTTCAAGTAGGCGGCTCCCCTTTCGTGGTCTCCCTCTTTGGAAACGAGAGAACGAATCACGGAAAAAGAATCTATTTGTTCTGCCAACAAGGGATAATGTTCAGCAATTTTCAAATCAGGGGTTCTGGTTTTGATTGCTTTTGTTGGTCCCCCAATTTTCGTTCCCGGATGCGGATCCCATGTTTCAAGCTGACTTGCCCCTCCCGAAAGCCAGATCGTGATGAGGGATTTTTCTCTCTCCGTTCCTCTTTTATCAGCTGCTTTAAGTTCCATCTGAGGAAGCAGAAAAGAGAGCCCGAGGCCACTGACCGTTTGAAAAAATGACCGCCTGTTAAGTTCAAACGGAACCAGAGAAGAAAAACGATTTTGAGAATTCATTGTTGAGTTCCTCAACTGAAAAATGTAGGGTCTGCTTTGCAGACCGAAAGCCAGATTTGAGTTAATTAATGGTCTGCACAGCAGACCCTACTAGTCCAATTACAGATAAATGTCCCTTAGCTCGTATTGACCTGCACGCCAACGAGCGTGCCATCTGGAAATTGCCACCGGACATTTAAAGCTCGAAAGAGCACTACTAGTCCAACTACAGATAAATGTTCCTTAGCTCGTATTGACCTGCACGCCAACGAGCGTGCCATCTGGAAATTACTACCGGACATTTAAAGCTCGAAAGAGCACTACACTAATGATTCAACGAGAATTCAGGGGAATTGAACATCGACCAATAAATGTCCTGAACAACTCTTCCTCGCTTATCACCTGCAGTATCTTTAAGTAATTTGACAAAATGGTTTAATTCATCCGTAGTTGGTTTCCGGGAAAGACAAACCAGAAAACAGCATTCCACACATTCCTTATCATCTGACGAGAATCCTGCAATACGACCAGCGGATCGGAAAAGATCTGCCTTACTCAGGTCAGCAGAAAATCGGCTGTTCAATCGAAGTAATGTTTGTGAAATGGTCACTGCCTGTTCAATCAATTCATCTTCACCCAAATCACCATAGTCCTTAATAAAGTCGTTTTCATTCGTTGCTCGAATAATACGAACAATCAAATGAGAATTTTGATCAATGGTTTTCAACGAAGCGGACTGAAGCATTGCCCCAACGGCCTGTTCCGGACGTAATCGAGTTAAAGGAAAAACGGCCCAGGCTTCTTCTGCTTGAATTAATTCTTCTTCGGACTCACAGGAATGCGTTGATGAAATTAAAAATGGTTTCGAGTTTGCAATTATTTTTATTAACCGCTTGATTTGATACCCGTTCTCTCGGAAATCTTTTCCCAGAATATCTAACAAGTCCGGCGGAGATTCCGGGTCAGGGTCAGGCAAATCATCCACAGGAGTGTAATATGCTTTCCCAAACATTAATCCCCAAACCCGATTTGCAATCGCTCTTTCAAATCTTCTGTTTTTCGAATGAGTTACCCACATAGCCAGTTTATGCCTGCGTGTTCCTTCTGCAGGAATCCATTCCGGGTTGAATGGGACGGAGGGTTTGACGATTCGCGGAGCTTTGTCCGGAACTTCTATTTTATATTCAAGCGATTCTCCGTCTATTTCCTGTTTGTCTTCCAAGCCATAGGGAGTAATGCTTAATTGCCCGAAATGGGCAGCGATGCCTTCAAACTCGGACTGCTTCCATTTTGCAAAAGGATGATCATGACATTGAGCGCAGTCAATTCTTTGCCCCAGAAATGCACGTACAATCCGTCCCGAAAGTCTCGATTCATTAATGTCTTCATCTTCAATGGTTGCGTATACAAAATTAGTTCCGGGATGAGTGGTTGCCAACCCGTAGGATGAAATCAATTCCCGGGTCAATTCCTGATAAGACCTGTTTTTCTGAAATTGTGCTGCTAGCCAGCTTTTAAATCGATCCCTCCTGTAAATCAAAAAAGGACCTTCTTCAACTCCGACAATAAAACGGGAAAACCGTTCAGAAAAATAATCGCCGAACCGGTTATCATTAAGCATTTTATCGAGCCATCGTTCCAGGCGATCCTCTTCCGTATCTGCTTCAAATATTCGAATCTCTTCAAGAGAGGGTATCGTTCCATGAAGGGAAAGGGATAGGCGACGTAAAATGGATAGCTCATCAGTATTCTTGGAAACCGGGACTTTTTCTTTTTTCCATTCCGCAGTAAAAAAATGATTCACTTCGTTGATCGTGGAGTGCATTTCGGATTCGTGTGACCGATGTTTTGAAAGATGGGGAATTTTGGCTTTTCTGGCTGATAACGAAACCAGCCCGACGACCATAAAAACCACAGCAGAGACAATCAAAAATGGTCTATAACGTAATAATGACTTATAACGCATATTGAAACCTGTTAAATAGAGTTGGAATAGGTCAGTTTCAAATCAAGAATAAACACAAGGTTCAAAAGTGGCTTAACAAATGAAGTCTGTCAAAAGAGAGGAATTCGCCAAATTTAAACTCTATGATAAGGTACTATTCGATCATACCGCAAAAAAATTGAGATTGGTTTCAGTTTTTTTGAAACTTTTTAAATATTCGACCAGTAAATACGAATGAACTCATCTGAAGATCAATTTCCTTTCTTATAATATCATGAATAATCTGATTTCTAATATACTAAGCGAGTAAGCGTTATTTTGATCCAGACATGAAAGGTATTCATTACCTGAACATGGCCTGTAACGAATTTGATAGTATTTCTGACAAACAAAACCGGATAATTTCAAACTTTATTTAGGACATCTGGAAATGGAAAACATCTCATCCGGAGATCAGTTGTACCATGATCAGCAATTAATCTCGCAATCTGCAGTTGCTGAGATGGATGAATCACCTGAAAAAGATTCTTACCTGGCCGATGATCCTGAGTTGGAACGAAAAGTGGTCAATGCAGAACCATTTTCCAATCCCTTTAAGCATCCCATCAAGGCAGGGATATGGCTGGTGGGTCGGTTGTTTGGATTGGTCAGCCTGGTTCTTTTTCTTGCAATTATATCTGCGATTCCGATAATCAATTTTATCGCTTTGGGATACTTCCTCGAAGTGGAAGGAAATATAATTCGGACTGGAAAAATCAGGCGTGGTTTGCCTCTGGTTACGTTGGTTCCCCGAATTGCATCAATTGTTATGGGAGTTTGGATATTCCTTTTGCCAATTCGATTGATTGCGGACATGGCATATGATGCAGCATTAATTAATCCCACTGGTAGTTCGGTTTTATTTTTAAGCCGATTGAATTTTGTGCTGAGCATTCTGGTTTGTGTTCATTTATGTTTTGCTCTTGCGCGTGGTGGAAGTTTGAGCTGTTTCTTCCGACCCATTAAAAATGTGCGTTGGCTATTAAACAGGATTAAAGAAAAAGATTATTGGACGACTGCGTCTTCAAAAATTCGAGAAGTGACTTCGCATCTCAAAATTAAATACTATTTTCTGTTGGGCTTAAAAGGATTTTTGGGGGCAGCACTCTGGTTGTTTCCTCCCACTTTTCTTTTAGTCATTGCAGATAAATCAAAGCCCGGTTCTGTCCTGATTACTTTTATCGGAGGAATCCTACTGGCGATTGCATTGGCTTATGTTCCTTTCTTACAGGCAAAACTTGCAGCTGAAAATCGATTTTCTGCAATTTTTGAACTCAGGTCCATTCGTAAACTGTTTTTGAAAGCACCAATCGCGTGGACATTAGCTATCTTGGTGACTTACCTGCTTTCACTCCCTTTGTATCTTTTTAAAACGATCATGTTACCTCGTGATGCTGTCTGGTTCATTACGATCATATTTGTAATCAGCATTTATCCAACCCGCGTGATCTCCGGCTGGGCTTATTCGCGCGCCATTAGAAAAGAAAAAATTGCCTGGTTTGGGTACCGTTGGGGAAGCCGATTGTTAATCACTGTCATTCTTGTACCCTACGTTTTTATTCTTTTCTTTACGCCGTGGATCGTTGCCCATGGGCGAGTTGGTCTTTTTGAACATCATATATTCTTGCTTCCGATGCCATTCTGAAAAATCTATTATTGTGGTAAGTAGATAAATGATATCTGATAATCCGGCCAAGGTTATTCTTTAAATCAAGCCGTATAAATTGCCTCTCTTTTCACTCTTTCCTTGAATAGACCTGATAATAGTGTCTGTTGAAATTAGTTATTACTCGGGAAAATAAGGGGCATTCTTATTCAATGCACACAACCATCTATTGGTTCAGATTGCTGTCAATGATCATTTCTTAAAAAACAAATCAATAAATATTCGTGGATGAAATATCGTTTTTCTGCTGGCGAAGTAATTTCAAATACCGTAATATTAATGTAGTTATTGGTTTAGAACTGTTTAATATTAAAAACGGTTCTGCAAATTCAACCTGTATTTGAGAGAGACAATCATAAGAGCGTAATTTATTTACTTAAGATGAAATCAGATTTCACTTTTTAAACAGAAGGAGTGAGAAGCAACGATGACGAGTTATCAAGTTGAAGACATTCGTAATGTAGTTTTTGTTGGTCATGGAGCAGTAGGGAAAACAACTCTGGCTGATCTGATTCTTTTTAAAGCAGGGATTTCAAGCCGTGTAGGATCAGTTGATGACGGAACCAGCCTTCTGGATACCGATGATGATGAAAAACATCATAAACATACTATCTCTTCTTCTGTTTCTCATTTCGAACATGCTGGTAAGCATATTAATCTGATTGATACGCCGGGTTACCCAGATTTTGTTGGTGGAGCACTCGGATCACTAAGAGCAGCGGAAACTGCTGCCGTCGTCATTTCTGCAACTTCAGGAATTGAAGTCAATGCCCGTAAAATGTTTCGCCATGCTCGTAATGCGGAGATCGGACGGTTTGTCATCATTAATAAATGTGATGCTGATAACATTGATTTCCCCGAACTCATTTCTTCCATCCAGGAAACCTTTGGTTCAGAATGTATTCCAATGAACGTACCTGTCGGATTGGGTACTGATTTTTCAGGAGTCGTGAATACATTAACTGTGCCGGATGATGTCCCTGAAAATGTTGTTATGGATCCTAAAGAAGTCAATCAGTCTTTGATGGATGCCATTGTGGAAGCTGATGAAGAATTGATGGAACGCTATCTGGAAGGGGAAGAAATTTCTCAGGATGAATTGTCTGGAGGACTGCACAAAGCGATTTCATCTGGAACATTGATTCCCATTTTCTGTGTCAGTGCTAAAACTCAGGTTGGCATTGAAGCATTGATGGATGGGATTGCAAATTATGCTCTTTCACCTGCTGATCTTCCCAGAAAAGTAATGGATAAAGAAGGTCAGGAAATAGATCTGGTTGCTGACCCTGAAGGACCATTAGTTGCGCAGGTGTATAAAGTGAAAATTGATCCATTCATTGGGAAAATCAGTTTTTTGAAAATCTTTTCCGGAACGTTATCCAAAGATTCTGCCGTTCATCGAACGGGAGCTTCCAAATCCATTAAAATTCATCAGCTTTTTGAAATGCAGGGAAAAGAACACGAAACTGTTGATAAAGCGATTGCTGGTTCAATAGTTGCTATTCCAAAAGTGGATGATCTTCAAGTAGGGGACATGGTAACCGTTGATGCGGAGACTCACAAACTTCCTCCAATCCTGTTTCCAACTCCGATGATTGGACTGGCGATTGAACCAAAAACGCAGTCTGATCAACAAAAAATTTCAAGCGCTCTTCACAAAATTGTTGAAGAAGATCCAACCTTTGTCATTCGTCGAAATGACCAGACAAAAGAAATGGTCATGCAGGGAATCAGCGAACTGCATTTGCAATTATCTCGTGAAAGGCTTCTCAATCGAGATAAAGTCGACATTATTACGCACCAACCGAAAGTCCCGTATCGGGAAGCAGTGAATGCAAGTGCAGAGGGGCATTATCGGCATAAAAAACAATCCGGTGGATCAGGACAGTTTGCTGAGGTTCATTTGCGAATTGCTCCTATTCCAAGAGATATTGATCCCGAAGAATACTTTACGAAAAAACGGTTCGAAAGTATGAGGAAATACCATTATGATCCCGATTTGAATTTTGCATTTATTGATCGGGTCACCGGTGGATCGGTTCCGAATAACTTTATCCCTGCAGTGGAAAAAGGAGTTCGCCAACGGATGGCCCAGGGAGTCATCGCCGGAAATCAGGTGCAGGATGTTTCCTGTGAACTCTTTTTTGGTAAAGACCATCCAGTCGACAGTAATGAGACAGCTTTTAAAATGGCTGCAAGTCTCTGTTTTCGAAATGTCTTTAAAGATGCAAAACCGGTTCTTCTGGAACCGATTGTTCATTTGGAAATCACGGTTCCCGGCGACAAACTGGGTGATGTTACCAGTGATTTAAGTAGTCGTCGTGGTCAGATGGAAGGAATGGATGGTGCCCCCGGAGGCTTTCAGGTGGTTAAAGCTCATGCACCTCTTGCAGAAGTGATGACTTATGCCCGTGCACTTTCAAGTATGACGGGTGGTCAGGGTTCGTTTTCTATGGAACTGAGCCATTACGAAATTGTACCACCGAATGAGCAGGCAAAAATCATTGCAGCCGCTGAACATCCTGAAGAGGAAGATGAAGGTTAAAGCCTTTGATAATATCTTATCTAAGAAATAACGCATTCTCAGGGGACACTCGTTGTTCCCTGTTTTTTTGAATCACGATTTATTATTGTTCCCGATTCTCTGGTTCCAGAGCTTAAGCTGTTTTTTCATCTCTCTCAAATTGATCAATTTTAAAGGAAGTTTCATTTCAACATAAGTGGAAGTGATATCATCATTTTCAGAATCGGTATGACTTTCGACATCATTCTCCAGTTGTTTCAACCATTCCGGAATATCAATCCCGGACCCTGAGATGGAGCACAGATAGTTATTGATTTCTTCCTTGAGGAGATCAAAGGTCTTGCATTCATCCGTTTTCTTCTGTGCTTCTTTAATCGCTTGAGGCACAAGTGAAGACATTCGATTGACAGCGAAAGGTTTGACAAAACGTTCTTCAAACCTGTCAGCAAGAGAAGGGAGTTTCATGCCATAGATTGATTCAAGGGAACGCAAACGATCAAGATAAGATTCAGCCATTGGTGCCGTCTTCTTTTCAAAACTTCGTTCCCAGGCAATCGCTGCATCATTTTTGCCAAGTTTTGTCAGCAGTTGATGTGCAATTCCAACAGGAGCAAAATTCCATGCATCACGTTCATAAGCTGCTTCAATTCGAAGGAAATCAAGCAGGCTCCCAAATCTTTCACCGTAATCTGAAAGGGTGGAAGTGGTGTTGTATTCCATGAATCGATCAAATTTATCGACAACAACTTCATAAATTAACGTAAGAAGTTCTGTTGCTGAATCACGGGAGATATTTTTGTCTTGCAAGTCTTCTAATAATTTGACCGGATGAAGTGGATCGGAATTTTCCTTCAGGAAATCGAGAAATGAACCCACGCCATTATGAAGGATCGCGCGAACATTACTTAATGTAAGCATGCGAGCGTGAAAAAGATCAGCACCGTATTGTTTAATAAATGTACTGGTATTATCCCATGCCTCTTCATCAAGCAATGGTTCAATACTGGAAAGCCGGGTTGTTGAACTATGTTTCAGCCAGATATCGAGATATCGATCTGTAATATTATTGACGATATCAATCAGGTCTTTAGGTGAAAACTTTCCGGACCTCCACTTTGCTGAGGAAAGAATAACACATTCAAGGCTGTTCTTGAGTGCAAGCTGGAACATTCTGTCAAATTCGGTTACAGCCGTCCCGCCGGGGCGGGATCGTCGTTCCATTGTGTAAGCTGTTCTAAGAACCTGCGATGTCTCACGCAATAATCCCAACTTGGGCAACTCTGCACAAAGGAATCGAATGATGGTTTCCTGCAAACGCGCTTTTCGAATTTGCTCGGGATGCCCATCTCGGTCAAATGGAACGTATAAAAGAGGGAGTCCCTGTAGCTGAGCCAACAGGTCAGGCAACTTTTTACGTACATGTTCTGGATCTCGTTCAAGGATTCCTCGATAAACATCAATCACAAGATGTTCACTTTCAGAAAGATCTTCTTCTATCATCGATTGAGGCAGGCAACTGGCGAGACATCGTTCAGCAGATTTAGAACAGATGTAACAGGAAATACTGACATAGAGAAGCAGGAACTTGGTTTGAAGCTGCATATCATATTCGACGTTACCATCATGGTCACCTGCTGGTTTGGGAATTTGGTATTCCCATAGATCGTCCATCAAATCAGATATTCCGTCTTGTATTTTCTGTGTATGCTTGTGCCAGTTTTTAATGACTTCAATTTTTTCTTTGGGAAGAGGTTGGCCAGGTTGATTTTTGTTTGAAATAATAATGGCCGCTGTTTTTTGCCACATTTGCGTTAAGGTGATCAGGAATTTAATTCTCGGTTCCAGGTATCGGGCCAGAAAATCGAATTCAGAGGATTCCATTCCATACCCTTTGTCAAGGGTATCATCGACCTCTCCATCGTTAGCAGAATCTTCGTAAATGATGTCATCATAAGCTGCCTGAAAAAGGTTCTCTTCCTCATCCGATTTTGTTTCCTCTTCCAATTCCATTTCAGCTTGTTTGATATTATCAAACCCCAGAGCTTTTCCTAATGTCGGGACTGACCAGTATTCGCCTGCATTTGCTTCCAGAAAATCATAAAATCGAGAAATCAGTTCCCATGAATTTTCCTGTTTCCCTGCAGCTTCCAACCATCTGCAGAGAAGTCCATGAATGGAATAAGGTTCTGTCTCAATTCCAACTTCCTCTATCTGGCTTAACCATTGCATGATCAATCCCATAGAGGCGACAAGATCATTTTTTTTCAGGAGAGAATCAACAACAAGTGAGAATGCTTTGGGTGATTGAAACTGATCGATATATTGTCGCCAGAAGGAGATATCTCCTGCAGCTTCTCCTGCAAGTTTCCAATTGGATAATGCATCAGCTACATTTTTTGCAGATTCCCACGAATTCCGACCTGAAATTGCAGGGAGTTCTTCAACAGCTGTCGTTGCATACCGATCCCATTGTTCAGCCATTTTGTAAAAACGTTCGGAAAAATCACTGATCAGATGACTTTTTCCCTGCATAGCCGATTCTCGCATCGCATGGGCATAAACAGAAAATGATTGTTCCACCAGATGGTAGAGTGATTCAATACGTTGGTCCGGGATGCTGTCGTCTCTTGAGGTGAATAACGGAAAAAATCCCTGGAAGGCAAGGACATTCCACGGATCGACAATCGCTCCACAGGTGATTCCCCGCCTGAAGGAATCTTCAATTTGACTGATAAGTGTTAATGCCTCTTCGATCTCGCCTCGTTCAAGCAAATTATGCGCAGAAGTAATTCTGCAGAGAATATCTGTCTCAAAGCGGATTGAAGTGGAAGGAATGATTGCTGCCTGACTTTGGCTTGCTTCTTCATATCCCATGAATGCATAAAGTTGGGCCAGGTGCCTATGTTGAAACTGTTTGGCTCCATAGTTGGCAAGGGACAGGTTCAAATGCTGACGAATATGGCCAAAAGGTTGTTGCGTGATTTCTGCTTCATGAGATAATCGCTTTGCCCGTTCACCTGTTGCCTGTTTCAAAAGGACATCATAAAACTCATCACGTTGATGAGCAATTTTTGGAAGCAAGGAAGAAAGAGAAACGGAAGAGTCATGGGTATCCGGACCCGAACCGCTCACAGCAGATGCCATCAGGATGGTTCCGCAAAGGACTGCTGCTGCATCGCTGACCAGTTCTTCTTCCGAAACAGAATCTGCAGACTGAATACTCAAGTCTATCCACTGCAACAGTTCATCCAGAATAATTTTTCTGATGATAAAACGGTAATAAAAACCTTGTGTATTAATGGCATGGGGATCCCATTCCCCGAAGGTATAATTCGTTCTTTTATTGACCGGATGAAGATGGTCATGTGCCCGCATGTCAATTGCAAGTTCTTCCATGTGGTTGAAGTCAAAGCAGGCGCTGATCAGGATTGACTCTGGCGTGTTCTCAAAATACTCCATTGTCTTCGATAATAATTTGTGATACGGACCGAATGAAACTCCTGTTCCCTTCAGGTAACAGGGGACCGGACAATGCCTTTCATGAAGGTAGGGTTCCATCAGCTGTTCATTTTCCAGAACTCCCAATGGGCGAAATCCAAGAAAATCATTTAATTGGATGAGAGTTGCTTTTGTAATTCGATCTTTTTCTTCCCAGGGACCCGCCTGATTCAGTACTGCTTCAAAAATTCGAACAAGGAAGAAAGGATGTAGAAAATCTTTTTCAGGCAGATGGAAAAGAAGGTCTTCATGAAATTTTCGATAAGCAGGCAAACAATCTTCAAACACCAGCCTGATTACCAGTTCCGCCTGATTCTCTTTTGAAAACGTGGGATTTTCTTTTTTCAGGGTCTCTAAATGATTCAGCAGCTCAGTCTTGATGATTTCAGCAGAGTCGAGACTATTCCAGAAAAGATTAAAATGAGACTGAAATTTGGTATCTGGCTTGCCGTTTGAAAAATTCAAGTAGCCAAATAGATCTGTAATTTGAGATTCATCCAATGCCGGGAATCTGTTTTGTTTGTTGGTATCTGTCATTATTTACTATCAGAAATTGATGATGTTTAATTAATCAATGGGGAAAAGCTTGGTGGGAAATTCATAAGCCCTTAAGTGTGACAGTATTGTATCCTGAAAAAAAATATTCAAAACAGAATAAGGGCATGATCTGGGCAATCATCCGAATTTATCCTTCCTCGTGATCTAATAAAGTAACTTACTGCTTAATAAGGCGAGCCAGATTTTCCCCCGAAAGATGGGTGTATGGTCTTATGTATAGTGATTGGGTCAGGGTGTTTGGCTAAAACAGATTATAATTTCTAGGAGTAACGATTATCCTAACTTTCCTTCAATAAATAGGGGATATACGACGATCATAACAGATATACGGCGAACTCCGAATAGGCAGGCCGGTATTATTTAAGGGTTAAATTACATAACCCGTTACACCTTATGTTTTTATATTTATTTGCTCCTGGAGCTTTCAATTATGTCTGATCGTGGAAACAAAGCAGGGTCGTCTTATACTTCCACCAAAAATGGTATTTTCTCTATTTTATTAGGTTCTCCTGTTTTATGGGGTTCTGCTCTTTGTGCAGGATTCTATCAGGCAATTCCATACATCCAGGTTCAAGATGATTTACTCGAAAGATATTTTTGCAGCCATCCTTTGGAGTACGTCACAACAGGATTGTTTTTTATTGGTGTGACCATTCTTCTTTTTAAAGCAATCGGATTAGGCAAAGAGAGATCTGTATTTCAGTACTCAACCGGTTTATTTGAAGGTGTTGAATCCATTGACGTGGATGAACCGCTTGATCGTGTTGTGAAAATTGAAGCAGAAATTTCTTACCTGAAACCGAAGTTTCAAAATACTTATTTTGTCAAGCGCGTTCGGGACATTGCTTCATTAATTCACAGTCGAAAAACGACAGAGAAATTGGAAGATCAATTAAAATATCTGGCTGAATTAGCTAGTGAAAAAATGTATGACAGCTATGCATTAGTAAGGACAATCATCTGGGCAGTTCCAATTCTGGGATTTCTCGGGACTGTTATCGGAATTACTTTGGCAATTGCAAATGTGACACCTGACCAGCTAGAGTCCGGGCTGGATTCCGTGACCGGTGGATTGGCAGTTGCGTTTGATACAACCGCACTTGCACTCACACTTTCTCTCTTATTGGTTTTTTGTTCGTTTATTGTTGAGCAGTCTGAATCAAAAATTCTTTCACAGGTGGAAGAGTTTGGAAGCAAGTACCTGACAGGTCTGTTTCCATCGGAAAGCCGGTTTATGGCCAACTCTCCATTGCTGGAAGCAGAAAAGAAAGCTGCCGACGTTTTAATCAAAAAAACCGAAGCCATGATTAATAAACAGACTGAACTCTGGCAATCCTCCCTTGAAGATTTAAGGCACCGGTGGACCAGAACATTAACATGGCAGACTTCTCAACTTGATGAATCATTAAGAAAAGGTCTCGTTTCAACTCTCGATAATCATAAAGAAGAGTTGACTGGGATGAGATCTGAATTCATGAATGCATTGGAAAATACAACTTCTGCTTTTGATTTAAGCCTGGCTGAAAATCGAATGATGCAACAGGAAATTCAGCAAAAATACTCAAATGACATGACAGGCTTGTGGGGCAGGGTTCATACTGATTTAAAAACTCTCAGCGAACAGCAACAAGGTCGGAATCAAGGATTGTGGCAGGATTTTGCTTTGCAATTGAACCAATGGCAATCACAGTTAAGTCAAACTGTTGATGCGGAAATGAAACAGCTCAGTGAATTAAATCGTCAAAGTGACATGCTAAGTAAAATTCTTGAAGGGGAAGGTAACCTCTCACGATTGCAGGAAAAACTGTCTGATAATCTTGATTCTGTTCGCTCCACTGAGAATTTTGAAAACACAATGCATAGCCTGACAGCTGCAGTCCACCTTTTGACCGCTCGCGCAAGCAGCACAAAAGCAGCTTAAATCTTTCAGGTTTGAAAGTTAGATAAACACCCTGGAATTAAGACCAGAAGAACTTCACACGTAGTATTGCAGAGAGGGGCACGAAAATAAATGAGTCGTCTCCGATCCCGTTCAACAGGTTCTATCTCCCTGTTTCCTTTTTTGGCAGTTCTCGTATGCGCTATGGGTGCGCTGATCTTTCTTTTGATTGTTCTCACAAGGCAGATCCGCAAACAGGCAGTAGATACTGCCTCAAGCCAAAGTAATGTTGCAATTCATGAAGAGATCAATATCCCTGAGGATAAAGCTGATCTGGTGATTCCTTCCAAGAAAGATTACGAAGAAAGTCATGTTCAGAAAAAATCCGTTGCAGCTGAACCCAAGCCTGTAGCCAGCATCCCTGTAAAAACAAAAATTGTCCGGATTGATCCCAATATTGAACTGAAAAAACGTTTGAAAGAACTTGATAGCATCAAAGCAAAGGCATTCAGAATTTGGTCGAAAAATCAGCAGAAGTTGATTTCAGAAAAATTAAAAGCGGATCAAGCCAAAAAACAAATTGCTTCTATTAATTCAGAGTTAGAACAGATTGAATTGCAACAAGGGCTGTTTCAGGGGAAAACAAAAAAGATTTCCCAGAAGCTGAAATACACAAGCTTTGCTGAAAAGGAAATCAACAAAAAGATTTTAGAGTCGAAACAGAAATCGCATCAAGTCAACAATCAATATGCTTTTGTTCCTTATGATGGGAAATCGGGAACAACTCGTCGACCACTTCTTGTGGAATGCACAGGTTCTGTTGTCAGAATTCACCCTGAAGGAATTGAGCTGACGTCGAAAGATTTTAAAGGTTACCCTAAAAATTATAATCCGGTATTGGTAGTACTGGAAGTTTTGGTGAAATATTGGTCGACGCAATCGGAAGATTTTCAAAAACCTTATGTCCTGATAATTATTCGACCGGGTGGAGGGGCTGCTTATTACACCACTCGAAAATATATCTCCTCTCTTGATGCGGATGTCGGTTATGAATTGGTTGAAAAAGACTGGACTCTTGCAATACCCGAGGTTAATCCTGAAGCAAAAGCACTCGCTCAGGAAGCACTTAAAAAAATTCTGGAAGAACGGCGTGTCTATCTGGAATCAATTGCTTTAAAAAATCCGGGAAAATATTCCGATCAACTCTTGGCAACCGGGCAGGGAAATCATTTAACCAATCAATATGCTCGGCGAGGGAATGGATCTCCCGGCGGGAATGAAACGGGTGGAATATATAATTCTTCAGAAAAATATCAGGAAGGCTATCCAGCCTCAGGAGTTTCAAAGCAGAAAAATATTATTGGTAATGGGCTGACGGAACCCGAGCTGTTTGAACAAACGCCTAATCAAAAAAATCAACAAGGTTTTAAT
>JAJRVU010000435.1 GCA_024277145.1 Planctomycetota bacterium | reverse complement strand
TAAGAAAAACATTTAGGTATTTAATATTATGGTAAATTTTTAATTTTAGTCATATTGTATAGGAAATAGGAAAAACATTAATTCATAAGATATACGATTAATGTCTATTCCAAAAGGAATATAAAATGAATTTATCTGATAAAATTATTAGTAAAGCAAAGCTAAAGCCTCGGCGTATTGGTATCGGATTAGCCGAAGTTGACAAAGAAATAATAGGTGGTCTTGAGAAATGTAACCCAATTGCTGATGTAATCGTTGTCGGTAGTAAAATAGAAGGTTTTGAATGTATTGTCTCAGATGATCCCCAAAAAGAATACGATCGCGCTTGCAAGCAGGTTGATAACCTTTGTGACCAATTAATGAATGAATCGTCTGGAATTCAGATGAAAGATATTCAATCAGGTGGGGAACCTCAAAAAGAATGGGAGTCCAACTTTCAAAAAGAGGAATACATCAACGCTGTCGAAAACTGTAAAGAATATATTCGCGCAGGGGATATTTTCCAGGTTGTTCTCAGTCAACGGTTCCAGCGAAAAACGAGCGCTTCCCCGTTGGATATTTACCGGGCTTTAAGGGTGGTCAATCCGAGCCCATTCATGTTTCTTCTCAAATTAAAAGATCACGAACTGGTCGGGAGTTCTCCTGAAATTATGGTTCGGGTGGATGAAGGAAAAACGACAATCCGACCATTAGCGGGCACTCGGGTGCGTGGAAAAGATGAGGCTGAAGACCAGAAACTTGCGGAAGAATTGCTTGCAGATCCGAAAGAGAGAGCAGAGCATGTCATGCTGATTGATCTTGCAAGAAATGATGTCGGGCGAATTGCGCAATATGGCTCTGTCGAACTGAGTGACGTGATGGTAGTCGAAAAATATTCTCATGTCATGCACATTACATCAAATGTCACCGGGCAACTTCGGGATGAACTGACTGCATTGGAAGCGTTACGGGCAGGACTTCCTGCAGGAACAGTTTCCGGGGCACCGAAAATTCGGGCAATGGAAATTATTGATGAGTTTGAACCCAACAGAAGAGGTCCGTATGCAGGAGCGGTTGGCTATATTGATTTCACCGGAAACATGGATACATGCATTGCATTAAGAACGCTTGTGATGAAAAATCAGATTGCATACGTCCAGGCAGGTGCAGGACTTGTTGCAGACAGTGTTCCCGAAAAAGAATATGAAGAAACAGTCAGCAAAGCCAAAGGTTTGTTCAAAGCGATTGAAGTTGCAGAACAACAGGTGGCCAATTCAAATCCGTAATCCCTGTCGTTTGAATTAAACCAAACCAATTAATGAGCAGTAGGGTCTGCTGTGCAGACCAATGAATTTTATAATGCTGCAAGAAAAATATTAAAAGGCAACCTCACGCAGAGATCGCGAAGACGCGGAGACCGTGACAATCAAATCGTAACCATCTAAAAACATGTAGAGAAAAAGATTATTTAACATGAAGTCACCAAGATACGAAGTAAAACCAGAGAAACTTGTTTAAAAACTTTGTGCCTTCGCGTCTTTGTGGTAAAATATTTTCTTAATATATTCAAGAAACAATACCATGGCAGATGAAAATTCTCTTCCCGTTCCCGGAACCCCACCTGATCCGGAAATGACCGGCACGGAATTCCGAAAACTTTGTGAAGTCATTGCCAAGTTAAGATCTCCTGATGGATGCCCGTGGGATCGTGTTCAGACACTGGAAACAATCAAGCCCCATACGCTGGAAGAAACCTACGAATTGCTTGAAGCGATTGACTCAGGTGATGACGATGCGATCGTGGAAGAATTAGGGGATGTGCTTCTTCAAGTGATTCTTGATGCGCAAATTGGGGCGGATGAAAACCGATTCAACCTGATCCAGATCATTCAGGGACTTTCCGAAAAAATGATCGAAAGGCATCCGCATGTTTTTAGTGATACAATTGCAGATACGCCTGAGCAGGTTTCCCGGAACTGGGATCAAATCAAAAAGAAATCAAAAAATCGAAAATCAATTTTTGATGGAATCCCGAAAGACCTTCCCCAATTAGCCAAAGCAGAACGTATTTCTGCAAAAGCTGCCAAGGTCGGCTATGATTTTCCAGACAGGAATATGCTTTTTGACAAGCTTAAAGAAGAACTTGAAGAACTTTCTGTTGAACTGTTTCAGGGACCCAATTTTCCTGACTGCCCTGCAACCGTAGCAACTGATGTCATTCCCGACGAAAAAATCGAAGATGCGGAAATGAAAAAACGTGCAGAAAGCGAATTGGGGGATATTCTTTTTGTTGTTGCAAATATCGCCCGACGCTGGAAAATCAACCCGGAAGAAGCGTTAAGAAAAAGTAATCAGAAATTCATGAAACGGGTCCGCTTCATTGAAGAAGAATTAGGGAAACAGGGTTCCAGCCTTGAAGAAGCTGATCTTGAAAAAATGGAACAGCTTTATCAGCAAGGAAAGCAGAAAGAAAAAAGAGAAAACTGAATTGAATTATTTCAGTTTATCTGAAATCAAGATCATAAAGACGATTCGATTTCCTCGTCATCATTTTCGGTTATGCGGATCTTTCCAATGCCAGATATTTCGTATTTCTCAGTGAGAGACTTGAGTTGAATGAAGTCCTCGACAGTATCAATAGTTCCAGTAATATTGTTTATTCCTTTTCCTACTTCTGGTTTTGGATGAAGTTCAACATTTCCAAATCGCGTGTTGTTTCTCACGATTTTAGAAAATTGATGAAACTTATAAATGTCGCTTGATGTCCAATCGTACAACACATAAGAGGTGGCTGTGAATATAAAAGTTGTAATGATCCCAAGAAAAACAAAGTCTCGTTTCTTTGACTTTTTCCAAATTAAAAGAATTCTTAATGAAAGAATTAAAGGAAGTGTCGCAAAAATTAACAGGAAGTAAACTCTTCGTTCATCAAAAATTACAGCAATGCCGGTCAATATTCCAAGCCATAAAACCAGATAGATAGTATTAGCAAATAGGAAATGCCCTATACTGAGTCTTTTTTCTTTATCGATGTCGATATTCATTTTCTCATCACTCCATTAGCTTGAAGTGATAAATATACTGCATATTAATGGAGCTGTAAAGAAAATAAATTGTTAATTCTCACCATCTCTGAAAAACTGAGTTCAACGGGTATAAATAACGGTAACACCTTCCAGCGTCACTGTCTCTTTGGTTGATGGAAAAACCTGAATACGAAGTTTGATCGGTTGAAAACCAGCAATCGCGCTGAGTGATTGAATATCGTCGCTATTGTAAAGTCGCGTTAGTAACGGATGACCATCTTTCGGGTCGATAATTGTTGCTTCATAGCGAGCATTTTGAGGAGACAACGTCCAATGAATTGACTCCCATCCCGTTAATTCAGGGCGATCTTGTCGAGGCACGGTGTATGTGGCCATCGTGGAATCGCCAACCATTACGATACGAATGAGGAGTTGTTCTGTTTTCTCCTGTGCGTTTCCGCTAGAGGAAATGAAAAGTAAAATCATGGATCACACGTGATGGGCCAAGTTCATGAAAGAATGAAGTTCTTCTGATGGCAGCAGTCATGTACCGTCGCCAATCCCATATATTCCCGTTTTTGATTGCAGTTGCGGTTACTTCCTGTTTTATTCGTTCATGAGTGATAAATATTGCAGTCATTCAAGATCAATGATATGCTATATTATCTGTCACATCTGCTAATATAATAACTGAGGAAACATAATGACTCCAGCGAAAAAAGCAGAGAATAAAATCAGTAAGGCACTTCATTTAGGTTGGAAGACACTTAATTTATCGGGTCTAAATTTAAAAATACTTCCTGAATCCATTGGTCAACTTACATCACTCAAAAAACTTAACCTGTATAGCAATCGGTTAAAAACTCTCCCTGAATCCATTGGTCAACTTACATCACTAGAGGAACTTGATCTCGATGGTAATCAATTAACTACGCTTCCTGAATCTATTGGCCAGCTCTTCTCACTACGGGCTGTTACTCTGGATTATAATTTATTGAGCACTCTCCCCGAATGCATTGTTAAACTCACTTCCTTAGAGTCACTTTATCTTGAAAAGAATCAATTGACCACTCTCCCTGAATCAATCGGTCAGTTATCTTTATTAGAACAGTTGGTCCTTTGTGATAATCAATTGGAAGCTCTCCCTGACTCCATTGTTAAACTCACTTCATTAGAACTTCTTGGTCTTAATAGCAATCAATTGACCACATATCCTAAAGTTCTAAACCGGATATCTACACTAAAGGCTCTTTACATAGACAATAATCCATATAATAAAACTTCCTTGATTCACAGAATATCTCTCTTCATAAGACGAAAATTATTTAAGAGTGATTCCAAATGATTCTGATTGAAAATCGACATAGAGAAAGAACCAGATTAGTGCAAAATGCTTTATCAGAAAATGCGAATCAGATGATGAATAGTGAGAATAATTAACCGATACCTCGTGTTTTCTTATGGAGTTCAGAAAAATGGTGATCATTATACGTTAGACAGATTGTTCTCCAGCTTACAAGTTAACATAAATCAAAGAAAAATCATCCTATCCTTTGAGTCCAACTGTTCAGAGACTGGATGAAAATTTATCGTTCAAAAGGAAACAACGGTTGTCGGCGATGTTGATATTCAAGCTTTATCATATCTGCACTTGTTGGGCCGGGGCTGTTTACGCGAATGAAATTCGGACAAACCGGACTGTATGCAGCCAGCGGAGCTTGAACCCCTTTGGCAACCAGAAAATTATATTTTTCCGGATTGATATCACACGAAGTTAATTGCTTCAGACTAAACGGAGGAGTGCGAAAACTGTTGAGCAGGATTGTTAAACCGGAATCCGTTTCAACCACCGCAGAAGGTCCCATATTGTATTCAGTCTTTCCACCATGACGGACTTCGTTTTCAGTAAATCTTCCATCGTGAACGCTGATAACTGTTACGTCTGCAACAAATGGTGATCCAAGACGATCATCATGTTTTCCACCCATTGCGAATTGCGATATCGAGTCCCCTGCCCCCACTTCAATAGCTGCTTGCGCAGCTTCCGGGTCGAACAAACAGGCACAACAGGTCAAGCCCTTTCTTTGCTGAAAAGCGTGGAGTATCAGCGTCCCATCAGCAGGCGAACCCCCTCCGACATTATCGCCCATATCAAGCAGGCAAACCGGTCCCTCAAGTTGTTCTGCTTGATCAAGCGCTTCTTCAATTCCAATCAACCGAGCAACAAATTCTTCACGTCGAGAGATCAATTCGTCACCTAATTCTTTGACCAATTCTTCTGCAAGGGCAGGATTGTTATCTGTGATGACAACAAAACTCGCTCCCATTTCTTCCACATCAGCGTAAGGGAATCCGAGTACAATGCTATTGGATAAAACATCATCACGTTGAAGCATTTTATCTGCATGAGTATACAGGGATTGACAAGGTTCGCTTTGTGTGTGTTGTCTTTCGATGTTAATTGCAACGGGAACCAGACAGGCAGCCTGTGTTGGCTTAATATTTCCGTTGACTGTGAGTGCCATCAGTTTTACAGCTTCCAGTCCCCTTTCAAACTGGTCAATGTGTGGATTCGTTCGATAAACAATCGTAGCGTCGCATAAATCAATCATGCGCTGTGATACATTGGCATGAGCATCAAGCGTGCAGAGCATCGGGATAGAATTTCCAATTCGCTGCCTGACCAATTTCAGCCAATAGCCATCCATATCACGAATAGATTCACAAACTGCAGCACCATGCGGAGCAACCAGAAGACCATCCAGTTCGCCTGCAACTTCAAGTTGTTCCAGCATTATTGAAGTGAGAGTATCAAGCGTTTCTTTTGTGACCTGACCACCCGGTACTGCGCGGGCTGCAAAAACAGGAACCGCTTCAAGATTCGCTTGATCAAGTCCGACAAAAAAACCGCCTACTTCATGCAGGGCATCTTGAAACACCCGACGAACTTTTTCACCAATGGCCAGCACATCATGCTTGAAATCATCTATCGTTGTCGGAGTCCGAACAAACGTATTCGATTCATGCTGGATTGAAATTATTCCTATTCGCATGTTTCATTCCCTAAATGAATTCTTCGCTGCATCATTCAATATAATTAATTTTAAAATTGATAATTACGAGTCATTCAATCATTAGTTTTCACTTGAATTAAAGGTTGTGTGCCATATAACGGAATGGTACATTCAAAGTAGTGCTCTGAATAATTATTGTCAAGCGAGCTAGGCAATGCTGATACACATTCAAAAATTAACAGCGGATAAATATAGTGGTTGAACAAATAACATTGGACGATATACGTCAGCATCTTTTCAGTGCAGTTGTGTGCGATGCCCTGGACTCAATTGGTCTGCCTCACCAATCGCCGAGGATTCCGCTTCGCCCGATGACAACCGATGGCATCCTGGTTGGTCGATGTAAAACAACGTTATGGGGTGAGATGTTCCATGTTGATCCTAATCCGTACGAACTCGAACTCAAAGCTGTTGATTCGTTAAAATCGGATGATGTTCTGATTGCAGCTGCAGGTGGTTCGGTTCGGTCGGGAATCTGGGGTGAGCTTCTTTCCACTGCTGCTTCACATCGCGGATGCAAGGGCGCTATTGTTGATGGCGCAGTTCGAGATTTAAAACAGATGCAGTCAATGGAATTTCCCGTCTGGGCCCGGGATGTTTCGCTTTACGATAGCAAAGACCGTAACCGTGTTGTTGATATTGACGTTCCTGTTGAAATGAATGGCGTCATTTTTTCGCCGGGAGATTTAGTGATTGCAGATGTCGATGGCGTGGTTGTTGTTCCACAAAAAGTCGAGAAGGAAGTCATCGCCCTTGCCTGGAAAAAAATTCATGATGAAAATGAATTTCGCGATAGCATCAAAAAAGGGATGTCCGCAACGGAAGCTTTTAAAAAACATGGTGTTTTGTAATTATCCAAGAAATAGGAAAATTCATGATAAACAGAATTGAAAATTTCAATAGATTGAAAACTTCGATTGCTTTTCTGTTTCTTTCATTGCTCCCCTTGAATTTATCTGCTCTCGCAAATGATAAACAAGAACGGAATGTTGCAGCGGTGGTGACCGTTTATCGCCACAATTCCCATGCAGACATCATCGTCAGTCGACTTCTTCAAACTGATACGCTTGATGGCAAAGGGAAAGACTCCCCTTTAAATCTTGTTTCACTCTACACTGACCAGAAAGCTGAAAACGATACCAGCAGAATGCTTTCTGCTTCACATCGATTTCCTATTTTCAAAACTATCGATCAAACATTAACGCTTGAAACAAACAAGCTGGCAGTTGATGGCGTTCTTTTAATTGCAGAACATGGTGATTACCCGATGTCACCCAGCGGAAACAGAGAATACCCCAAACGCCGTTTGTTTGAGGGAATCATTGAAACTTTCAAAAAGACTGGCCGGGTTGTGCCTGTCTTCTGCGACAAACATCTTTCAGACAATTGGAAAGATGCCAAGTTCATTTACGACACAGCAAAATCGATGAAGATTCCTCTCATGGCCGGATCTTCTTTACCGAGTACGTGGCGAAAACCAGCTGCAGATGTGACGACAAAATCAAAACTGAAAGAAATTGTTGCAATCACTTATGGCCCGGTTGATGCATACGGATTTCATGCACTTGAAATTGTTCAATCGCTTGCAGAAAAACGACAAGGTGGAGAAACCGGAATTCAATCTGTGCAATGCCTCACAGGCGAAGCAGTCTGGAATGCGGGTGATCAAAACGTTTACGATCCTCACCTTTTTCAACAGGCGTGGGATCGTTTGCCCGGACATCAAACGGGTGAAAAAATGCCTCGGAAATCTGTAAAGAAACCGATCCTGTTCATTCTGGAATACACTGACGGGCTTCGTACCTATGTTCTGGAACTCAACGGTGCTGCTAATGGTTGGTCTGCAGCCTGGGAATACGAAAATGGAAAATCAGCGTCAGCTCAATTTTATACTCAAGAGGCTCGACCCGGAATGCATTTCACTTATCTTCTACATGGTATTGAAAAAATGATGCTCACCGGCAAGCCAACATGGCCCGTCGAACGAACGTTAATGACAAGTGGTGCTCTTGATTCGCTTTTGAATTCACGCCTGGCAGGAGGAAAACGTTTGGCAACACCACAGCTGCAGTTTTCCTATCGCAGTGATTGGCGATGGACTCAACCACCCCCGCCACCACCCGGTCGCCCTTGGTCTGAACAATAATAATTTCTGTACATGGCCATCCCTTCGGTTAAAATAAGTGTTTAATACCTGTTTATCTGGGATCCCTGATTTATTATCGATTTGGATTTCGTGAATAATAATGGACCCAAATATGTCAATGAATCAAAACCGGAGATACAATTGATCCTGATATTATTAACTAGACAATGTCTAGAAATGAAGTAGAACGTATCGCACTGCGTGTATAGCTGGGATAACACTTAAACCTTCTATATCATTTTTAGAAACACTCTATTAAAAAACCTTCAACGGACAAGAATCAAGGAGTTCTCTATGCTGTTAACGCGTCATTCTTTGAGTGTAATCATCATTCTGGCCATGACCTGTGTAACTGCACACGCTGTGGATAATAAAGTTCTGGACATTGGAGATCGGCTTGAACCGTTCCTCGATAATTATC
>JAJRVU010000434.1 GCA_024277145.1 Planctomycetota bacterium | reverse complement strand
AATCATAACGACGGCAATGACGATGACCACACCGATGATGACCACGATGATCGAGATTCATTCTTTAGTAGCCGTTCCCAACTCGCTTCCGTGTTGGATAATTAATCCTTTAGCAATCTGAAGTTCAGCCAACATGTTATTGTCAGATTCTGAATTTTAATCAAAAGGGATTCACGGAGTATTCTGTGAATCCTTTTTGTTAAAACATGTAAAAAGGGAGAATATCAATTATTAGAAATAGTTAATATTATTAAATACTCTACTTGACACACTAAAGTTCAATTAGATATATAATCGATCTAACAGTCATATTTACTATGTATGGTAGCTTGAGAAAGAATACAGAAGAGCCTGGAGAACTTAATTCAAAAACTTATAAGGCATATTTGAATCGCTCAATTCAATATTTATGTACGTCATCGTTCAGCCAAATCAAGTAAATATGATTGAATGATATAACCCAAATCGTCACATCTTCAGTGCTTAGCCACCCTGTAAAAACTACAACGCAGAAGACAACATGAGGAAAGCTACTAGGAATATAGTAACTTAAGTTGTAATTCTAACACAATTTTAAAACACTCACTCTGCTGTTTCATCGAGATTTCTTGAGCAGCATCAGGATGGAAATTTATTATGATCCAACTTAATGACCCTAAAGAATTTAATGAGAATTACCTCAACACACGAGACCGGTTTGACCAGGATGAAGTCGCCCAGTCTTATGTATTAAGAAAAAACAATTTAGATACCTATAAAAACCGAAGGGAGATGTCTTGCATCGAAAATGCTCTCTCAGGATTGCCGAAAGGCTCGAAGGTTCTTGACCTGCCCTGTGGTTCCGGACGACTGGAATTAATGCTCTTGAACAAAGGGTTTGATGTTACAGCAGCGGATTACTCCAAGCCGATGTTGAATACAACCGCTGAATATCATCATGAATTATTAAACAATCACCCAGAGAAGGCATCCAGACTCACAATTGATCATCAGGATATCCTCAATACAGACTACGAGGACAACTCATTTGATGCAGTGATTTGCAATCGGCTATTGCATCATTACCCGGAACCAGATGTCAGGCAAAAAGTATTAAGCGAGCTATCACGGATCACCAAAGATAGAATTATTGTTTCGTTTTTCTCCAATTTTTCCATTTCTGCACTGAAATTTCATCTCGGCAAAAAGCTGAGAGGAATTACGCCATGTGATCGAATTCCAATCTGGTTCAGCACCTTTAAAAAGGATATTGAAGTGAGCGGGTTACGAATTGATGGGTGTTACCCGGTAAACTACGGTTTTTCACCTCAAACATATCTCGTCTTGAAAAAATGATTCGTACTGAATCCATTAAAATATTTATGATCTTAAACTTGTACAAATTCATAATTCACTACAAATGCCCTATTCCCGTAACCTGGTTAATCGTTGCCACGAAGCCGATTCTTCTTTCGGGTTTAACCCTATTAGCAAGAATCTGATAATGTTGGTGACTCAATATAAAAAGAGTATTTTGTTAATCTGTTGCATCCCTGTAGTTTATCTTCTATTTTTTTTTAATCTGGGGCAATATGAAACATTAACATCCCATGAAAGTTATGTTGCTGTCCCTGCTCGCGAGATGCTTCATACAGGGAACTGGATAGTCCCAGAATTTGGAAAGTTGCCAAGATTACAGAAACCTCCTTTGGCTTATTGGGCAACATCTTTTAGCTATTGGTTATTTTCTGATATTTCCGAATGGACAACTCGTTTTCCATCCGCAGTATCAGGTATTCTATTAGTTGGCTTGATGGGTCTCTGGGGTTAACAATGGTATGGAAAAAAAGCCGGTATTCTGGCTGCCCTTATTCAAATGACTTCCTTATATTCACTGAAGTTTAGTCATCGGGCGACAGTTGATATGCTGCTCTGTCTTTTCATAACTTCCGCTTTATACCTTGCTGCATGGGACCACACACATCAGATAAAAAGAAATACTTCATGGAGGTGGCTTGGAATTTATACTCTTATGAGTCTTTCTTTTCTGTCAAAATTTCACTATGGGCCTGTATTAATATCAGGTCCCGTAATCATTTACTTTATTGTTCAAAAAAAATATAGCAACCTATTATATTTACTAAACCCGGCTGGTCTGTTCCTGTTTGTGTGCTCGGTTGTTATTTGGCCCTATTTAATAATTAGCCAAATTCCTGATGCCTGGGAACTTTGGAAGGTTGATGCAATTGCCCGTTCCTTCAATGGATCTGAACCTGTTTGGTTTTACTTTCAATATGCCTTCCTTTACACCCTGCCTTGGGTTCCAATTTCAATATTTGCTCTCAAGAATAGCTGGATAGATGCATGGTATGAGAAGGACTCCAAAGAAAGATTTCTATGGGTATGGTTAATCGTTCAATTTGCAATTATTTCTTTTTCTGCAACAAAACGATCCCACTATGTTATTCCGGTCCTTCCTGTTTTCAGCTTGATTACCGCAAAATATATTGTTGGTGTTATAGAACACTTACCCGAAAAAAAACTCATCAGTAAAAAACAAGCTTTAGGAATATCCTTTCTATTCCTGATTGCAGCTGTAATTATCTGGTGGGCGATTACAAGGCGATGGAGCCACTTGAATAACTCTGCCCTTTTCCTTGCGGTACTATTTGGAACAGGTAGTTCGCTTCTAACATGGCGCCTCCATAAATGTCATTACAAATCTGTTGCTGCTGCAGCAACAGGCCTTTTCATGGGATGCTACCTTATTATTTACAGTTCCATTCTACCGGGAATGGATCGTCGTCGAGAAGAAGCAAGCTTTGCAATTTCAGTGAAAGCATCAGCTGAAGACGATCAGTCTATCTGTGCCTACAAACTAGGAATGGATTCCGCGATATATTACTTAGGGCAATCGACTTACCGAATAGAAGATCTCGCTGTTTTAGAACAACAACTTGAAAACAACAGCCATCTTAATCTTGTTACAAGGCGATCCAACCTGACTGAATTATCTGAACTCGGAGATAGCCACATCTTAAAAAAGCATCAACAACCAGAGGGGACTGAACGGGCAAGAAAATCACCCTTAATGCTTGTTGAGCTTAAATTGAATTCAAAATAACTTTTTATTGTGTGCCATTCTTAACACGAGAGAAACCATTCATATATTCAGAAATCCGCGTGCACACGGAAAACATTAAGCGGCCACGAACAGTGCTCTTGTGTACACATTGCCTTGACGACTGCCTGTTTAAGAAGGATATTTATCGATAATTACAGTATCATCTTGACAAGGTACTATAGTTATCGTAGATATAAGGTGTCGTCAAAATCAAGTGTGTTAATGAAAGATCAAGGCTTTGATTTATGCAGAATCAATCCAGAAATAACAATCTCTATTCGGGCCATGTTCGACACAATATTCCCGGATGTTTCGAGAATATCTCTTACCCTGAAGAGATGAAATCTCGTCGTGGATTCACGATTCTGGAGTTGCTAGTCACTTTTGCGATTATTGCGATTTTGATTGCTTTAATTCTTCCTGCAGTCAGTTCAGCACGTGAAGCTGCAAGAAAAATGCAATGCAAAAACCACCTCAGACAAATTGGGCTTGCACTTCACTCTTATCATGATGTAGCCAGCAGTCTTCCACCTGGGTGGCAATGGGAATCCTCACAACAGTCTGGTTATGGTTGGGCAGTGCCAATTTTACCTTTTTTAGAACAACAAACAACTTATGATTTGATTGACCGAAACAAAATTATTGAAGATATTTTTAATACATCTGCCCGCGATACTTCCTTTCCAATATTTCTTTGCCCGTCAGATCTCACGACCCGTACATTTACGCTCTTTGAACAAAACTCTTTGGGTGGCCCCACTGCTTTAGTCGATTTACCAACTGCAAATTACATTGGTGTATTCGGGACAGTTGGAGCTGATGACAGTATTCCTGCACCACTCGGAGATGGGACATTTTGTGAATCTAAATCAGTTAAATTTGCACACCTCCAACGTGGTTTAAGCAATACAATTATTGTTGGAGAAAGAACGATGGCTACTGTTCCATCAACATGGTTGGGTATAGACATCCGAGGTGAAGATGCAGCTTGCAGGTTAGTAGGAAGTGCTGTTGATTCTCCTAATTGTGATCAATGTGATGAATGCGATTTTTCAAGTCGTCATCCGGGGGGTACAAATTTCTTATGGGGTGATGGTCATGTCAGACTAGTTTCCGAAACAATTGATTTGGATGTTTATCAGGAGTTAGTCCGAAGGCAATCAACCTTTTAGTGTTTAATTTTGATCAAATATAATATTCTTCGTTATCTCTTTTAATATCTTGTGATGATAGATTTAACGGGCCAAATTGATAGAAAGAATTGAAATGCCAAAACTTCGTTTGACAAATAGTGAACTTGAAGTGATGGATGTAGTCTGGGAGAAAGGACATGTGACCGTTCAAGATGTTGTTAACGGTCTTGAACGTCCCTTGGCTTACACTACAGTTATGACAACCTTGAAAATTCTTGACAAAAGAAGAGGTGTTGTCAAATGTATGAAAGAAGGTCGTGCGTATGCATATGAACCGAAAGTCTCTCGTGAGGAGGTTAGTTTTAGCATGACGAGCGACCTCACTCAAAAACTGTTCGGAGGTTCAGCGAAATCACTCATGCTGAACCTGATTGAAAATGATTCCATGTCTTCAAAGGATATTGAAGAACTTAAGCAAGCTATCCAGTCGTTGGAGATAAATTCGTGACATCAACCCAGTTTCTTGAATTGGTCGTCTCAATTTCAGTACAAATCATCTTAGTTGTTTCAATTGCATACTGGCTGGGACGTCTTGTGAATTGCGAGCGAATTCGATGTCGCTTGTGGACAGTTTGCAATGTCTCCGTTCTGGCGTTACTGGCTATCGGTCTTCTGTTCCCTCATCTCAGGATCTTTCAACCATGGTCTTCAGTGGATCTTAGAAATGCGACTGCAATTGTCTCGTTAGAAAAACAAATTGGATATGCTTTGTTTTTTGTCTGGATTGGAGGAGCGGCTTTATCGTTGGTTGTTTTTGTTATTCGGTCTTTTCAGGCAAAAAAATTCCTGAGGGAATGCAAAGAAATCGACTTTGAGGATTTCGCTTGTTTAAACGGCCAAGATGTTCCTGAAATATCGGCAATTTCTACCCAGAAACTGCAGCTATTAACGACTTCCAAGTTAACCAGTCCATTTTGCTATCAATTCCACCGTCCTTATATTGTCCTTCCGAAGTATTTGCTTGATGTTACTGCTCAGGAATTGAATTACATTATTCGGCATGAATTAGAACACCTGAAAACCGGCCATCCACTTCAATTGTTTCTTCAAAGAATTGTCGAAACAATTTTCTGGTTTCACCCGATGGTTTGGTGGGCTTCGCAACAGTCTGCTGCCAGCAGAGAGTTCGTATGTGATGATGCTGCAATTGATTCCATGTCTGATATCAGTACTTACCTTCGTACATTACTAATGATTGTTGAGCATGGAGCGTCCCGGGCAAATCAATCAATAACTCCACTGGCTTTTGGTCGCGGCAAGAATATTGTTGCGAAACGCGCCCAAAGACTTGTGCAAATTGCAAGTTTTGAACAATACAATAGAAAAGGAGTGCTCTCTGAATTCATTGCATCAGTTAGCCTGGTGATTGCAACTATCATTATTACATTTTTGTGGATACCGGTTGATGTGCTTGCGTCATCGCGGACTAAATGGTCACCATGTCCTAGCTGGACTGCTTCTGTGCTCCATGACTTTGGTTTTCCCACACGTGATTTTGAAATTTATGATCGACGTTATGAATCGCTTGGCCACCAAAATGCGGAATCATCAAGTGATGAAGTGCACGGTAGTGATAGTAATTAACTTATGAAACTTGATTTTTTTTACACAGACCTACTACAGTTATCGTAATAGATTAAGTAGAACAGGATCGTTCTATAAAGGAGTTTATCACGGATGAGTATTTCAATTGTTGTTCCCATTTATAATGAAGATGAAAATATCACTTTATTGTACAACTCACTCCATCAAGTGCTAAGTAAGCTGAATCGATGGTATGAAATTCTTCTTGTCAACGATGGCAGTACCGATGGGACGCTTGAAAAATTGATCGAACTCACAGAGCAGGATGAACATGTTCGTGTTCTTGAGTTTCGTCATAATTTCGGCCAAACTGCTGCAATGAGCGCGGGCATTCAGGAAGCAAATGGGGAAATCATCATTACGATGGATGGTGATTTACAAAATGATCCAACAGATATCCCAATGATGCTTGAAAAAATTGATGAAGGATATGATCTGGTTCACGGTTGGAGAAAAAACAGGAAAGATACTTTTATCAATCGCAAGCTTCCTTCCATCACTGCAAACTGGATTATCTCAAATGTCACTGGCTTTCCCGTGCATGATTTGGGGTGTACATTAAAGGCGGTCAAAACAAACGTTGCCCGGGAATTGGAACTTTATGGCGAAATGCACCGGTTCATCCCGATTCTTGCTCACTGGCGGGGTGCAAAATGTATTGAAGTTGTTACGAAACACCATGCCAGAAAATTTGGGGAATCGAAATATGGCATTTCCAGGGTCTTCAAAGTTGTTCTTGATTTAATCACTGTGAAATACCTGATCCGTTATCTGGTGAGCCCCATGCGCCTGTTTGGTGTTTGTGGACTGGTCTGTGGAATAATGGGTATCTTTTTCTGAATTACAACAGTTTTTATGAAAACTGTTTATAGCATTGACATGACCGGAAACCCCCTTCTGCTTCTTTCCGCATTTTCGATTATGATTGGTGTCCTTTTTTTTGGGATGGGAATGCTGGGAGAATTAGGAGCAAGGATTTATTATTCTGCAAGAGGGATGCAACCCTATTCCATCAGAAATCAATTTGGGACTGAAAAAGAAGTGCCCTCTTTGAATAAATATAATATTATAACTGCTTCCAATGATGATCCCGATTTCTCTAATCCCGATATTCCTGATAGAGATGATCATAGAAAAGCGGTCTGAGTTACCAGTACAGATAGCATGGATTATAAAATCAATTTAAGTAATAGCAGTTTGATAGAATCAAATGATCAATCGTATAGGACTTGAACAGGCCATGTATTAATCAGGCATGTTTTATCAATTCATGGAACTCTCTACGGGTATAGAGATTTTATTCAAGTGAACCTCTCCATGAATAGTGGGCACGACAATCCATTCTTGTAAAAGCATTTCATAATATTGTGGTCATCATTAAAAACTCCAAATTGCTGGACAGCCATTTTGCAATGGTATCTTGAAGTTGTATTACGCGTTAATCACCTTCTGAAAAGGCAGGCTTTATAGGAAGCCCGCGTGAAAACCAGGGGTAAATACTAGGCACAACAAGTGAGGTTAGTAATGTCGATGTTATCAGACCTCCGATTACCACAGTTGCAAGAGGTTTTTGCATTTCTGCGCCATCTCCGGTCGACATCGCCATCGGAAGAAAGCCGAGGCTTGCAACCAGTGCCGTCATAATGACTGGACGGAGTCGAACAAGGGCTGTTTGATGGCTGACTTCTCGCAAAGGTAAACCACCCGGTCTTAATTGCTCTGCAGCACTGACCCAGACCAAGCCATTAAGAACAGCGACTCCAAATAAAGCAATAAACCCAACGCCAGCAGAGATACTAAAAGGCATACCCCTGAATGATAAAGCAAGAATTCCGCCAGATGCTGCCATGGGAACTGCCAGGAAAATCAATAATGCTAATCGAAAAGACCCTAAACTTGTCTGAAGAAGAATCAAAATTACGTAAGCGTCTCAGCAAACACATCTTGACGTATATTGTATTCTAAAAACTGTTTTATCGAACAAGATCCTCCGAGCAAGCGGTGCCGAGCGATCTTCGTTCGACCATTTTCTCAAACAGTT
>JAJRVU010000433.1 GCA_024277145.1 Planctomycetota bacterium | reverse complement strand
TGAGATCGAAAAAATTCTTGAGAAATTAATGCAGCATGAAGAAGAGGCTACGGAGAATTTAATGAAACGCCGTGATGAAACTCAGCAGAAACTGAACGATATTTCAAAAGGCGTCAAGGTTAATGAGGTTTATCGTGATGAGCTTATGCCTTCTACTCACCGTCATCTGGATGTCGGGTTGTAATGTCTAAAGTCAAAGATTTACGAGTTACAGATCAGGTCTTGTTTATTGAATAGTTGAGAATAGTTTTATGCTTCAATCATTAATGGAATCTTCTTATTTGCCACTGCTTGAAAAAATGGCTGTGTTTGGCGAAAAACGCCAAGAGGTCATTGCAGGGAATATCGCAAATATTGATACCCCTTATTACAAAACTCAGGATTTGGATGTTGCAGGGTTTCAGGATGCTTTGAAAAAAGCAGTTTCTCTCAAAAGTGGTTCATCGGAATCAGGCTATGGGTTACCAGGCCTTATCAGTGAAACGATGAATTCTGCTCAAAACAATAAGAGTATGAGTCAATTGTTCCCTGAAGAGCTTTTTCAGGCTGCAGATTCAGCGTCAAAGAATATCACTTTTCATGATGCGTCAAATCGAAGTATTGAACATGAAATAATGGAGATGACCAAGAATAAATTACAACAAGGTTTTGTTGTAGGGTTGATGACTGCACAGATGGATTTGCTGCAGGCTGTGATTAGCGAACGTCCTTAATCACTTTTTTAACGGAATGAATAATAGAAGACGGAGGTAGAAATGTTCAAAGCTTTGGATATTAGTACAAGTGGACTGGTTGCGCAGAGGCAACGAATGAACACTATCTCGGGGAATATTGCAAACGTTAATACGACTGTCGATCCTGATGGGAATGCCTCACCTTACCAGCGTAGGTATGTCACTTTTATGGCTGAAAAAGAACAGGCCAGGTCTGGAAATGGTGCAGGAGTTGAATATCGAGTGGAAGTTGATAATTCTGCAAAGCCAAGATTGGTTCATCAGCCGGGGCATCCCCAGGCAAATGAAAATGGCTATGTTGCCTATCCTAATATTAATGTTATTCAAGAATACGTTAATGCAATGGAAGCCAACCGGGCATATGAAGCAAATATCTCTGCGATTGAAATGTCAAAAGAAATGTCAAATCTCGGATTGCGTATATTGGGATGATTGCTATCCTTATGCAGATCTAATTTCCGGGTCTGATTGAAGTTCGGTTGATTTGGGGGTTAGTTGTTAAATTTCAAAAAATAGCATTAAGTATTTAAGAAAAAGATGTTCAAAGGATTGAATATGGCTTCGTCAATACAGGGGATCAGCCAGTTAAAGTCAGTTATGGCTCCGAAAGTTAGTCTGGAGCAAGCTGGATCAGCATCACCGGGTGGTGTTGATTTTGGTGGAATGTTAATGAATTCACTCGCCCAGACGAATAGCTTGCAGAATCAGGCAGAGGCTGCCATCGGTCAGAGTATTACGGGTGAAGATATTACCCAGGTGGAAGTGATGTCTGCTGTCAAGAAAGCTGATCTCTCGATGCGAATGCTGATGTCGGTCAGGAATAAACTGATGGATGCCTTGAATGAAGTCAAACAAATGCAGATGTAAATCTAAGCGGTCAAAACATAAAATAAACATACGGGATAACAAGCATGGATGCTTTAAACCAAACTATTGCTCAATTCAAATCGCTCTTCGATGGAATGTCGTCCAGTCAGCGGTTTTCCCTGTTAATGTTACCAATAGTAGTGTTGGGTGCCTTTTCGTTCCTCTTTTTTAAAGATGGTTATTCTTCTTACGCAGCTCTTTCCGGGGGGAAGAAATTTACAACTGCGGAATTGGCTAACGCGGAACAGGCGTTAATTGAAGAAGGTTTGCGTGACTATAAAAAAGAAGGTTTGCAGTTACTGGCTCCGAATAACCAGGTCGACCGTTATAATTCAGTGTTACTCAAAAGTGGAAGCCTTCCAACAAATTGGCTTGAAGAATTGGAAAGCCGTTATGACGGAATGGGGCCATTTACTTCTACAAAGCATAGGCAACTCTATCGGGAAACAGCTTTAGGAAAAGCATTGCGTAAAATGCTTATTACAATGCCTTCAATTAAGGATGCTAATGTTTTTTGGAGCAAGCCCCAGAAAGCGGGATGGCCCAATAATAAAACCAGAAGAACCGCTACGGTGTCCATACTGCCTAATCCTGGGAGTTCTGTAACCGAAAGTCTGGCTAATGTGGTTCGTAGAGCAGTGGCAAGTTCGTTTTCGGGGATTAAGCCTGAAGATGTTGTTGTGATGGATCAGCATAATATGAAAATGTTTGAGCCGGAAACAGAGTCGCAAAAACTTTCTAGCCAATTGCAGAATGAGCAGAACCGGGTTGCAGAAAAATTCGAGATGAAGATTAAATCTGGCCTGGATTACATTGATGGGCTACGAGTTTCTGTAAATGTTGTACTGGATGATACGGCAAGCCAATTTGAGCGGCAAGAAACACTTGATTCTTCCAGTGCTTTTACTGTTCTGGAAGAAAAAGAAAAAGAAGAGCATGTCTCTACTCAACCTGCTACAGAGCCAGGATCTGTCTCGAATGCACCTAATTCGGTGGATGCTGAATCAGGGAAGAAAAGTAGTTCAACAGTAGAGAGTTCGCGGACAAAAACTATTCCATCAGTCAAGGTGGTTCAATCCATAAAAGCTCCCGGAAGAATTATCTCTAAAGATGCATCCGTCCAGATTCCTCAAACGTATTATGATGCAGTTGCTTTAGTTAGCCTGAAAGAAAGAGGGGTAATCGAAGGGGAAACTGATGATGAGAAAAAGGCATTCCAGGATGAGATGAAAAAAGAACGTGAGAAAATTGAAACGGAAGTGATAGGGAATGTGAAGAGTCATGTTGCTAAAGCATTAGGGTTGTTGACAACTGAAATTCCTAACCATGTCAATGTGAGTACTTATGTTCCGGTTCCTCAGGAAGAGATCTCGTTTTCGCCACCCATGACAGATGTTGCAATTGATATGGTTCGCGAGTGGGGTGGCGTTGCAGCACTGGCCATTTTTGCGATCTTTGCATATCGAATGCTTGTGAAGAGTATGCCAAAGTTGGATGAAGGTCCCGAAATCAATATTCAAGCTATGCTTGAACCTGCTACTCCAACTTTACCTCAATTTGAGACTGAAGAATCGGAAGAAGTTGCAGGTCGAGTGATTGAAACAGATGATCGCTCTCGTGAGGAATTGCAGGGGACAGTTCGAGATAATCCTGAAATGGCAGCTTCAGTCATTAATCAATGGCTCAAATCTGCTTCCTGATTAACAGAAATATTTTTTAAAGGATGATGTTTAATAATGGACGAAGTCAGAAAATCGGCCATTTTGTTATTGAGCCTGGATAAGCCACTTGCTGCTGAAATTTTAAGCCAGTTGCCCCGCTCTTTTGTGGAATCGGTCACTTTTGAAATTGCAAAGCTTGATGATGTCACAAAAGAGGAACAGAAGACCGTTATAGAAGAATTCTATAACATGGCTGGAGAAAGGACGAGTATTGAACGTGGTGGGCTCGATTTTGCGAATGATCTGCTGGAACAATCTTTGGGAGCGGATGGTGCAGGAGAAATTCTTGAAAATGTTCGACAATCCATGAGTTCAGTTCCTTTTGGATTTCTTCAGAAAACTAATGCGGATAATTTATTGACATTCATTCAGGATGAACATCCCCAGACAATTGCTTTAGTCATGTCGCACATTTCAAGTTCTCTCAGTGCAGAAGTTTTAAGTGGTCTCTCTCCTGATAAACAGGTAGAGGTAGTTCGGCGAATTGCAACAATGGAGCAAACTAGCCCTGAAGTGATTGAAGTTGTTGAGAAAAGCCTGGAAAGCAAACTGACTTCAACTTTCAGTCAACATCTTGAAAAAGCAGGTGGGATTCCAAAAGTTGCACAAATATTGAATGTTTGTGATCGAATGACAAATAAAGGAATCCTCGAACAGCT
>JAJRVU010000432.1 GCA_024277145.1 Planctomycetota bacterium | reverse complement strand
GTGCTCGTCCCGCATCCGGAATTTCTATGAGCTGAAGTGCTAAGCAGACGGCTTCTTTCTTTCGTCCGATCGCCCTGTATGCAAGCATCAGATTTGAAAGCATTTCTGCATCGCCCGGTGTTACCTTTAAGGCCTGTTCATAATAGTCTGCGGCGGTTTTATATTTTTGTTGCTCTGTACAAATAGCACCCAGGTTATTCAATGCCAGGGCATTTTTTGAGTCCACCCGTAACACTTTTTTGAAACAGTCTGATGCCTCGTTCAATTGTTTCAAAGACAAATAGCAATTTCCAAGATTAATCAATGCACTCAGATGATTTGAACTCATTTCGACACATCGACTCAGGGGCTTTAATCCCGCTTCAAATTCTTGTGCAATTAAATGAACCGTTCCCAAGAGATAGAGTGCATCGGAATCATCCGGGTCTGCGACAAGACGGCGCTGGCAAATCACCTTCGCCTCAGCATATTTCCTCGTTTGAACAAGTCTATCAATTTCAGTAATCCAATTTGCCATTTTCATTACCTTAAACATCTCGACTCAAGATAAACCCTACCCGTAGCTCAGGATTATGCAATCACCTTGCCAAACGAAAGAAGCATAGGGCTTTCGCCTAAAAGTAAGAAGAATCCCGAAAAAAAAGGAGATCAAACGGTATTAGTGGATAATTTAGGATTTGTCAGAATTAAAAAAAGACGAGAGACAGAAATTCTTAAAATCTTTCGTCAATATTTCAACGATTTGGTCAAGACATGAACAGTGGGACTGAGGGTGTTTATAATTCTGTGTCAAAGATTACGAATACCCCCTTGTAATCTTTCGAAATTTAATTAAATCTTATTCTGAATTTGGAAAGTGGCAATAACGAAATATTAGTTTCTGCGTCAACGATGTCCGTAATTTTTAGCAGCCCTTTTCCACACACAACAACGGGTTGATGCCGTCTTACAAAGATTACTTTCCCTGGCATCCTGTTTTCGATATGCACATCGTCAACAAACAAAGCTTCAATAATTCTGGCCTTCTTCCCTCCGACGAAACATAGTGCCCCTTTGTAGGGATAGCCAAGAGCATCTACCTTGCGTTTAATTTGTTCTGAAGATTCTTCCCAGTTAATCCGGTAGTCCTCTTCATCACGCCACAAACTATAACTTGCTTCACACTCTTTTTGCTTAATACCTTTTAAAACCTCACCTTCTGCGATTTTTTTTATTATTTCTATTGCCAATTCTTTGTAATTTTGACTGAGTAATCTAATCGCATTTTGAATTTTTATCGGATAACGTACAGTGGATTTGGATTGGGCAATAATATCGCCACAATCATAACCTTCAGAAGCAAAGAGTGCCGTAACACCAATTGTTCTCTCCCCGTTAATGAGCGCTGAAACAAGCGGAGAAAATCCACGATATTTAGGAAGCAAAGAGTCATGAAGAATAATCGATGTCGTTTTTAAATGAATAAGCCATCGCCAAGAAACGGCAAGCACATAGGCACTCTTAATCGACTTACATTTTTTCTATCTAAGAATACGATTCCCTTCTCAGAACAGAATGTTTTAATTTCATCATAATAATCATTAAGGACATCTCCATCCTGAGAAGAAACAACACATTCTATGATGTCTGGAAAATGCTCTGAAATTGCCTCAAGAACCCGATATCCTTTTTCAGTCATCAGGAATAATGCGATCATCTTTTTCACAACTTTTTCTGAGGAGATCTCTTATGTTTTATGTGCTGAACAAAGATCATATTCGGATGATCTTCTCTAATTGATCCACAACATATTCAGCATCTTTTAAGTCCATACTGGCACTGATTGGAAGGGTCAGCATTCGCTCAGCGACAAATTGGGTATTTGGAAATAAAGACGAAGTTTCGCTAGAAAAAAGCGGCATCTGATGCAATGGCAGATAATGGACACATGCACCAATATTAAAATCTCGTAAGCGGGATAAAACTTCATTGCGACTCAAAATCATCGTTTCAATTGGAAGTTGGATTACAAACAAGTGGCGCGCATGATGGAAATTCAAAACCTCATCTTGATACCTTATACCAGGGATTCTCTGATTCAGAGCATCATGATAATAACGCGCAATATCTAGTCTAATATCAGAAAATACTGTCTGTCGTTTAAGCTGTACCCTCCCGATAGATGCTTGCAGATCTGTGTAGTTCATTTTGTAACCTAACTCATTCAGTCCCCTGGAAATTGGAACCTTGGGATCTATAAAACGCTCCCAAGCGTTTGAAGACAGACCATGCTGTCTCAGCTTCTTTATGCGTTCTGCAAGCGCATCGTCAAAAAGTGCAATCGCGCCTCCTTCACCAGTTGATAAGTTTTTATTCGCATAAAAGCTGAAACACGTGGGGTTCTCTGATGAACCGACAGGTATCCCATTTCGATACTTTGCGCCTAAGGCATGCGCAGCATCTTCAATAATTGTCACATGTTTTGGCAAAACATGGCGCATCTGCTCAACATCAACAGACAAGCCCCCCATATGCACAACAATGACCGCTTTGGTTTTGGGCGTCAATTTCTCTAAAACCAACTCTGGTGTCACACAGAGGGAGTCCGGATCAATGTCGCAAAGAACAGGCTTCGCACCAAGATATAAGGCGACATTCGCCGTACTACACCAGGTTAAACTCGGACAAATAACCTCGTCCCCTTCTCCAATCCCATGAATCAATAGAGATAAAAACAATGCAGAGGTACATGAATTTACAGTCACGACATGTGAGACGTTCAGATAACATGCCAACTCCTGCTCAAAAGCAAGGGTTTCCTGCCCCATCCCCACCCAGCCAGAATTGAGTACACGTGTCACTGCACTAATTTCTTCTTCAGAAAAATTTGGTTTACCAAAAGGGAGAAACTCTGCCCGAACGTTCTCTGGTTTTTTAAGTAAAACGGATTCTTTAATCATAAGGGTTTCTCCAAGAGGATGAAACAGACCTCACCTTTTGCTTTCGCAGTCGATAATTTCAAGGAAATGCGCCGCATACGCTTTTGCTGCAATACGAGGATCATGACAAAACCGCTTCATAAAACGTCTACCCGCATCACCAAGCGCATTTCGAAAAGGAATATCATCAATCAGACGCTGGACATATTTTATATATTCATCGGTTGATCGTGCGCATAAAGCAAGACACTTTCCTGTTTCTGGATGCCGATACATTTCTTGTGCTTCTATCTGCTCCTCTTTTGTCCCCAACTCAGATCTCAAGAGTGGCATCACATTCGAACCCACTCCAATGTCAGAATCTTCTTCCATCCAAACACCTGCGGTGCCAGCACTCATCGAATCATACATCGCTAAAGCTGTCGGGAAAGGAAAAGAATCCATGTGAATATCAATTAATTTTGCATAGATCTTAATATCAACCCATCCCTGAAACAAACAACGATCAGAAATGCCCTCTGCTTCCATCATCTCTCGAACACCACTCAACTCTTTTGGCCCAAACCACAAAAAAATAGCCTTTGAGTTTGCCCGTAAGAGGCGTGCAAGTGCCTTAATAAATAAAGGATTCTCTATTTTTTGTGGTCGCGCAAGGGTCCCAAGAATAACGCTATATCGCGAAAAATTTTTTTCTCGAATCTGGCAGACTTCTTCATCACAGACATCCGCCTCGGGATTTCCCGTTTCAGAATAAATATCGGCATGGGGAATTGGGGCTGTTCTCCACCACCTCCCTTCAAATTCTTTTTTTGATTTTACGGGTGATCCAGTAGTTACATATCCACCTATCTTGGGGACAAAAATACTCCTAAACCCCAGAGATAAATAGATTTGAACAGGCGCCAAACCCATTGAAGCTGCCATGCAAGGAAATGCTTCGTAGGTTCCCGGATAAACAAGTGCCGAGACCTTGTCATTCTGAATTTCCGCTCTCAATGTCAGCAAACGCTGAGACAGATCCGTTTCCAAAGATAACTTTCCTCGCAGCGTTGATAGATTGACAATTTTCACGCCTATTTTTGCGCAAGTATTTTGCATTTCTATTGAAACCGTATCCAATGCATATACAATCACTTGAAATGGTAAGGGGCTTAGTTTAGAAAACCCTTTTAATAAATTAATGAGTAAAACCGCACCGGAACCAGAACCGATACTTAAATCAATGATAAATCCAAGAACGGGTAACTCACGCGAAACATCAGGAAGCACAAGATCCTCTAAATTTTCACTTAGTTTTTCACCCGCCAAAATATACATGGGGTTTGTAAGCGCATGGCACTCACGCCATTGCTCACTGGTATGAGGTTGTTGGGCATAAGAAACAGCGGTTAGGGCATTTAAATAATACGCAAACAAATGATCACCCCGATCCAGCGCATCTTCTGTCGCCGGGAGAATACATTCTTCAAAAATTGTTTCATTCCACTCACACGAAGACTCGATGACATAGCCCAACATAACCAGAATCCCATATTTGGATTCTGGCCTAATCCCTTTTTGTGCGAATCCCTTCATTAGATAGATAAGCGACCTTTCGTCGAGACGATTCGACCTTTTAATCGTATCCGCCAAGTTCTCATAAGCTGAAAGATAATCCGGTTTTAAATCAATTGCATAGTTGAAGGCATTCAGCGCGGCTTCATGTTTTCCTGTCTCCCGCAATGCATTTCCGAGGTTTCTATAAACAACAGAAGAGGTTTGGTTAATATCAATCGCCTGCTGAATTAAATCCACAGCACGCTCATAATCCTTTCGTTGATAGGCAATTTCACCCAACAAGTGCAAGGCATCAGCGTTATTTTTTTCAAGCGAAAGCACATGATGATAGATTTTTTCAGCAGCTTCTAAATCCCCAGCTTTATGATATTCAAGCGCTTCCTGAATGAGCGAGGAAATCCGCATGTGCTGACTTTCAGGCACCCTTATAATACCATTACAGCATTTTTTATATTTCTTACCGCTCCCGCAGGCACAGGGGTCATTTCGGCCTTGTTTTTTCTTTTTTTCGGCCACAATCATTTTTTAATCCTTTTCAACCACGCACCCGGCCAGTACGTCACGCGTTCGGTAATCTGCCCCTCATTAAAAGGGAGCGGCGGATCTTCCATCACAAAGCTGGGATTGGATCTTACAAATACCTCCGCTGCCGCTTTTGGATTATTCCACCCCCAATCGTTTTCACTGCGCGGCGCGCCAACTAAATCTCCCATGATGCCATCGGCCGCGACAATGTAAGACCCCACCGATACCATCTCAGCATAGGCGTCAAGTTCTGCAAGTACATGTGCCTTTGTGTGATTGGAATCCAACATTACGATCACTTTTTCATCGGGCTGGATCTGTGATTTTACTTCTTTGACAATGCGCGGTTCGATGGAGCTGCCTTCAATCAAGGTAATCGTATCAAAGAGCGGATGAGCTTCAATGGCTTCACGATTATGTGGACGAATTTCGATATCAATACCAATCACGCGCCCTTTTCCCATGGCTTTGAATAATCCTGCATAAAAAATTAAGGACCCGCCGTGAGCCACACCCGTCTCAATAATGACATCGGGTTTGATTTGAAAAATCACTTCCTGTATGCGAAACATGTCTTCAGGCAATTGAATAATCGGGCGACCCAACCAGGAAAAACTGTAGACATACTTGGTATCCCAACCACTTCTCAACCAGGCTTTTGAGATGATCGAAAAAGCTTCCGGTGTTCCGATGGCATGGGTTTCAGAACCCTTTTCATTTTCGAGTGTGACCTTACCTTTTTCGGTATCAATTTGAATCATGAACAAGCCTCATTGTATATTCGGAAATGAGTCCACTGAGTGAGGGGATCAACATCTCGGGAGAAAAATCAAATTCCGCTTGAAGGCGATCAATGGATATTTTGGGAACAAGCGTGCTTTCCAGGCCTTCGGAAATCTCGATATCACAACCTGTAATCTTTTGAATTTTATGAAGCAGTGCTTGATGACTTACATTTTTTCCGCTGGCAACATTGTAGATCCTGTGCTGACCGGAAATTGAAATCTTCGGAAGCAGTGTCACAACATCACCCAGGCTGATGTAATCTTTTTCTGAAGACAACCCCGATTTCAAACATATTTTTTCCTTCTCAAGGGCATCACTGATAACCGAAGAAAGAAAATCCGATGAACCGGGCTTTTTCCCAAATACATTGGAAAGCCGCGCAATCCGCACATTGGGCTGCGCGGCAG
>JAJRVU010000431.1 GCA_024277145.1 Planctomycetota bacterium | reverse complement strand
CCTGATCAGTATGAAATATTTTTGTTGCCTGAGAAACCGCGATCAATTTTGTATTGCTGTTGAGATCATGAATGAGCGATTTTTTCAGTTTGATGATATCTCTGAGATGGGCTGAAGTTGGAATTCCAATTTTTGTTGCAATGGATCCGGAAAGTCGCCCCATAGAAAGACTGTTTGCATGAAGAAGATCGGGTGAAATTTCCCGGACTGCAGAAATCAGGTTAATTTCCATTTGATCACGAGAAAGTCGGTTTCCTTCTGCGTCTATTTGATTCCACGGAACAATTGGAATATTCATCTGCGAAAGTTTTTCTGCAAGTGAACCAATCGGCGGTGCGATTGCAGTGAATTCAAAAGAATCGTTCATCAGCCGTTCCATGCACGCAAGCATGGAACGTTCGCCCCCATTCAGGGTGGGATATTCAAACAAGATTGCAATTCGAATAATGAATTCTCACTTTATAACATCGTGGGTTTGCAGGATCTGCAAGGTAAGGAACCACAGACGCTGCAGTATGAAGTATGGGACATTCAAGTTAATATCGAGCCAGATCCGAACTGTTAATCATATTCAATTCTGAAGTGATTCTTTGTGCTTCGTCCACCATCATTTTTAATTCACTTCCAATGGCCAGGAACTGCCAACCTTCTTCAATTCTTTGTTGAACATCCTGAACAGTAGCAACATGCAAACCAACGGGAGTTCCCACTTTTTTTCCTATTGCCAGAACTTTTTGAAGCATTTCTTCGTGCTCTTCTTTTGTGGGATCAATTCCATCCGGTCCTCTCATTTGAAATTTGAGATCGTTGGGTCCTACGAAAATGGCATCACACCCAGGCAGACTGTAAATTTCTTCTGCATTTTCGACACCTTCAGGAGATTCGGTTTGAAGGATGACCAGAATTTCATCATTCGCCTGTGCGAAATAATCGCCTGCAGAGGCATCAAAATTCAGGCAATGGAATGCACCGCCGACAGAACGGTTTCCCACGGGGGGATACTTTGCTGCAGCGATCGCAATTTTAGCTTCTTCAACTGTATTCACCATCGGAACAATAATTCCCATAGCACCTGCATCAAGAACTCGTTTGATCAGGTCATGATCTCCACGAGGAACACGGACGAGAGGAACACAACCTGCTTCTGCAATGCTTGCAAAATTGTGCGCTGCTGTTTCCCAGTTGATCGGGGAATGTTCCATATCAACAGTCAACCAGGGGAAACCCATTCTGGCCATAAATCGCGTGACAGGAACCTGTGCAAAAGAAAGCCACGTGCCAACTTGAGGTTCTCCGTTTTGTAAAGCTGCTTTGACCGGGTTTTTTTTCATGATATTTTATTCTTACCAATAATGATGTTGGGATTTTGCCAAACGGTTTTGTAATCAATCAGGAGCCCATCATTATATCGTGATTTTTCCTGATGTCGTGATTCACAAACAGTATTTGGCGGAAAAAAGCCTGAATATTGGCTATCACGAATTGTTATTGACTACTAATAGAGAGTTTTATGTACCCGGTTCTGGTAGAATTATGTCATCGAAAATAAATAATTGCATGAGATTTCAGGGCCATTGGAATAATGAGCCTCTTCAGTTCAGGATTTTCCAGCTTCGGTTTTTTATATTATCGGAAAGTATCAGGTTATGATCACCCGTATATTCAACGCATTGCTAATTTTATCAGTTTGCTCTCAATCTATTGCTGAAGATTGGCCCATGTATCGAGGGAACGCAGAACGGAGTGGTTATACTTCTGATTTGCTTCCGAACAAACTTAATTTGCGATGGGTTTATCGAACCCGGCATCTCCCGCGTCCTGCATGGAAAACGGTTGAGCGAATGGAATATGATTTCTGTTACCAGCCCATTATTGCGGGAAATCTGGTGATCTTTGGATCTTCTTCAACTGATAAAATCTACGCGTTGGATTCCATGACGGGTCAGATGAAATGGAGTTACATCACAGATGGACCCATTCGATTTGCACCCGTTGCGTGGAAAAATAATCTGTTTATAGCAAGTGATGACGGATACCTTTATTGTCTTGATCTTTCCGAAGGCAAATTAAAATGGAAGTACAGGGGTGGTCCTTCCGATGAAAAAATTCTGGGAAATGAACGATTAATTTCACATTGGCCTGCGCGTGGTGGCCCTGTTGTTCTGGATGACATTGTTTATTTTGCAGCGGGCATCTGGCCAAGCGATGGGATTTATTTCCATGCATTGAATGCTAAAACAGGTAAAAAAATATGGGTGAATGATGGCGCAGGAAAAATTGAAATGGCTCAACCACATGGAGGAGCACGTGCACGAAGCGGTGTCTCTGCACAGGGATATCTTCTGGCTAACAAAAACAGAATGGTTGTTCCCACGGGTCGGTCTGTTCCCGCCATTTTCGATCGCCTGACTGGAAAATTCAGCTATTACCATCTGCAACCGAATCAACAGCGAGGTGGATCTTCAGCCATGTTGGTTGACAATGGATTTATCAATGCTGGCTGTTACTTTGATGATAAATCAGGAAAAGTCGTTCAGAAAATTGGTCATGGTTCCGTTGTTTCCACCCCGAAGGGAATTGTCCGGGCAGAAGGCCGATCTTTGGCAGAATATTCCTGGAAAGAAGTGGAACGCAAAAACAGAAAAGGGAAATCTTACCGCATTAAACAGCTTGTCAAAGGAAGGCTGATTGAGACCAGTCATCCGATTAACAAATTCATTATTGCAGGGGGAGAGGCCATCTGCGGATCAGCGGGTTTATTGAGAGTCATCGACTATACGGCGATGCGATCTGCATGGTGGAAAACAAAAGTGGATGGAACCGTTTGTGGACTTGCTTCCGGGAATGGAATTATTGTTGCCAGTACAGATCAGGGAGTAATTTATTGTATTGGCGGAGAAGGAAATGATTCGGGAGAAATCAAAGAAGCAAGTTTGGTTACTTCAGGAAAAGAAAAAGCGGAACCCAGTTCGATTTACACGAAATCCGCTGATGAGATTCTGAATAAAACCGGAATCACAGAAGGGTTTTGTGTCGATTGGGAATCTGACGGAGTGGAATTGGCGTTGGAACTTGCAAAAAAATCCAAGTTGCAGATTTATGTTGTGCTCTCGAACCCTGAAAAAATAACAGAAGCGAAAAATCGGGTTGATCAGGAAGGATTATACGGCGTTCGCATTACGGTTCATACTGCCAATTCTTTGAAAGAGTATTACCCGAAACGATTTGCGAATCTGGTTGTTTCTTCAAAATCGTTAAAAGAAAAAATTAGCGAGAAAACGTTAGCCGAAATCAAACGTTTGCAAAGGCCTTACGGCGGGAAAGTCTGTCTCGGAAAAACGGGTCAAATGAAAGTGGAGACTCGTGGCGAATTAAAAGGGGCTGGTAGCTGGACGCATCAAAATTCGAGTCCTGCAAATACTTTGTGTTCCGCTGATGAAATTGTTAAAGGGCCATTGAAAATGTATTGGTTCCGTGATGTCGAATTTGAGCTTCCCAATCGGCATGGTCAGGGACCTGCTCCGCTGTTTCATTATGGTTATATGGTTGTGGGAGGTGTTCATGGTTTGTGTGCGCTGGATGCCTATAACGGAAGAACTTTATGGACTTATCAGTTGAAAAATAACCTGATTGATTTCAATGGCAGGCATCATGATGTCGGGATTGGTGATGTCGGAAGCAATTTCTGCCTGGGTGGAAAATCGGCTTTCGTCTCATCTATAGATCGTTGTATCAAGATTGATCTTGCATCGGGAAAAAAAGTGGCAGAGTTCAAAACACCTGTTGCAAAAGACCAGAAAAATAAAAACTGGGGCTATCTTGCTTATCATGATGGACTCATTTTTGGAACAGTTCTTAATCAGGAACATGCAATCAGTCCTCGCTATAAAACGGTCAATTTGCGGAATGAATCGGTCCTGTTTTTTGTAATGGATGCAAATACCGGGAAATTGAAATGGAAGTATCAGCCTGAAAAATCGATCCGGAATAATGCGATTGCGATATCAGGAGATCACGTCTACCTGATTGATCGAAAACTTCCCCTTAAAGATCGAATTACCAATCCCCGAAGAAATGGCAAGCCTCGCGCCTTAATGAAAGAGGGTGAGCACGAAAGCGGAACTTTAATTTCATTCGAGAAAACAACGGGCAATGTTCTCTGGAAAAAGACTGAAAACATTTTTGGAACCCAGCTTTCTGTTAGTGAAGAACATGGTGTTCTGTTAATGCATTATCAGGGTGTGCCTCACACTTTCTTTAAACTTCCTTCTGAAGTGGGTGGACGAATTGCTGGCTTTGATATTCATGATGGGTATCAATTGTGGGACCAGAAAGCCAACTATAAAACTCGCCCCATGATTATTGGTAAAACAGTCTATTCACAGGGAGGGGCCTGGAATTTAAAAAATGGAAAGACGGTTCCATTTGATTTCAAACGGTCTTACGGTTGTGGGCAGATAACAGCTAGCAAACACTTGATGTTATTTCGTTCGGCTACGCTCGGTTATCGCGAAGTGGGAGAGAAAGCAGAGTTATCCAACTTTGGAGGAATTCGAGTTGGCTGCTGGTTCAATGCCATCCCTGCTGGTGGTTTGGTTCTGGTGCCGGATGGAACTTCAGAATGCAGATGCAGTTACCAGATGAAAGCATGGCTGGCATTACAGGGACAGGAATAACTTATCGGTTAACCTTAGATTTACGTTCAGTATTTTTTGTAGTCATCAAAATGAAGTGAGACGAAACATACCTTGTTACTGCTCACGTTATTTCTACCGGAGATGTTCATGTCTGGCCGCTTGATTCGCTGCTTTCTGAGGTGTTTGTGTAACTTAAAGCTAGTCTTAACTAATACAAGAAATCCTGTTCAGATCTACTGTTGCGGTACTTGAAGTTGACTGGAGCAGTCGATACTCTACCGGCATGCCTATTCCATGGAGTTCAAATTATCCTCGGTTTGGAGACCCCTCGCGGGTATCTGATTGGCTTGAGAAGCAACTAACCTTGTGCGATGACGACTCCTTCGCGCAACGTTTCGCCGCGTCATGTCCGGTATTGGGATTAGGTTTTGATGCGTACCGACACCGAAAACTGGAAGTCGAAGGAGACACGCTCCTTGTAGGTATTCGTTTCAAAGGTGGTGATACAGCTAAACCATTCGTCGACCTGTTAGCGTGGTCCGGCGAGCCGTGCTCAGGTTGGATTGTCGCAATCGAGGAAGCTTTCGCTCCGCAAGCAGTTCGGATCCGCTGGTCGAATGAATCAGACTTGCCTTGGGAAGGCGAGGTCGACCAGTACGTATTCGCCGGTCCTGCTATTGGAACATCACACCCGAGCGTAGAACCGGCCCGTGACTTGTCGTGGTATGATAACTTCCGCCAGGCCTTCGACGACTGGCAAACCTCCAGTTCCCTTGGTCAGGAGGTATGCCCTTCTGACTTTGGCGAATTAAAAGAGTGTCTCAATAATGGCCACATCGTCGTAGCTGCCGAGAACGACAACTTCCTAGGCCTCGCAGCCTGCATCTGGCAGAAAGAGCGTGCCTTCGAAGGGTGGTCGATCAAAGAGGAATTTGTTGTCCCTGAAGTTCAAGGGCGCGGCTTGGGCTCCGTGCTTCAGCGTGGCCTCATGCACCTTTTGCCCCCGGGTGATTTGGTATGGGGAACCATCCACGGCACCAACGCCGCCTCCCAAGCGACTGCCGCTCGATGTGGCCGCGAGCCCGTCGAGACTTGGTGGTTTGTCCCCCTCGGCGTGCCGAACAAGTGACGTGCTGACGTGGCCCCTTGTACTGTTGAAGGCTGGATGTATCTGACTTGTGTTGTACGCTTCTTTATTTGAGCCGAATATCACGCGCCTCGATTTGTGGGAATTACCGAAAAGGCACCGGAAAGGACCGACCTATTTGAATATTCTCAGGGTACTCGATATTCCTCAGACCATTGCGATGGCAGGTTCCCGTTCACGCATCCGCATCTACCAGGATCAACCGGAAGGCTGGAATTTCCCTAAAAAGATAGCAAAATCCCTGAATTGGGACAAAAAACAATTTCAAATACGAGTAATAAAATCTGATTGAATCCGATTTTTTGCTGCTAATTGACTTCATAGCCCCCGCCAGTTACCATCTATCTCGTAAGGCGTGAATGTTTGGGCCAATGTAGTGTGCAAACAGCGCCACTGAAACAAATTTTGAGATACAGGAATTAAGACAATGGCAGAAGGCACAATCAAACGACTCACAAACAAAGGCTTCGGATTCATCGACACAGGAAGTGGAAACGACCTCTTTTTTCACTCTTCAAACCTTGAAGGGGTGAGCTACGATGATCTTCAGGAAGGACAACGAGTCTCATTCACTGAAGCTCAAGGACAAAAAGGTCCCTGCGCTGAAAATGTTAAACCAGCCTAAGTATTTTTCAGGAATACATTTAATTTCAATTAAGGAGCAATAACAGTGGGCGACAGAGGAAGTAAAGATAAGGGTAAAAAAGAGCAAAAGAAAAAGCCCCAGCTTAGTGCAAAAGAAAAACGACAACTGAAAAACGCTAAGAAGAATAAGTAACGCGAATCTGCACATACCACTTGCAGCTCTACTCAAATACTTAAGATAACACTGGTAGTTTAAACGCTACCATGTGTTTGCGCGTGCCGATGAAAGGTTGAGCGAATGGAATCGCACCTCTCAACTTTCGGCAAATTCTGGAACCTGCACCATGTTATGCTGCTGAATATTCTTCAATGATCGTGCTCGCTTCGGGAGCTTCGCGGGTGAAGGTGTGCGCAAATCGTTTAAAATGTCGGTTGTTTTTTGAATTGACTATACATCCTGACTTAACATCAAAAGGGTAACCCAGACAGTCTTTGATGGCTGGGTCGCGATACCGACAAGAAGATCGAAAGACAAGTAAGTCACTGTTTAGTCAGTTTCCACTTGCTCAATCTTCAAATCGCCAAGGTTAATCGGATTAGAAAATGATTTACCTTTAAACGTTTCTTCCGTCAGCAGTATTTTATTTTCCCCATTTTGCTCTAGCGATACCGCAAGGTTATAAAAACGACGCTTTACACCTATTCCAATAAGAGCTGATCCTTTATAGAGTCCTGGGCGGAGATTGAAACAGCGAAAAGTTCCATCTTCCTGAATCTGTGTTTGATAAATATCTTGCCCAGCCAATTCCCTCTTATCCTTCTTAAGTTCACGAACAAGTTGGAGATGACTGGATTTCCATTCATTCTTCACACCTTTGGGAATAATTATTCGGCCGATAACATCAGCCCCCACTCGTCCGATATCCTGATGCGTTGTTTCTCCTGAAGCTAATTTG
>JAJRVU010000430.1 GCA_024277145.1 Planctomycetota bacterium | reverse complement strand
TTTCATTGTTTGACATGTTTGGTTGGACAAAAATTGGGACTACTTTTGACCAATACAGTTTTGTTGATGTAAATGAGGACGGCATCTATCGGTATGAAGACGACAATTTCTGGATGCCTGGCGCCATAACAAGTACACTGGCGACCTTTGGCCTGAATTATTCTGAGGGGCTCCCATTAGGAGGTTTTCAACAAGTCACGTTTGCCGCCAAGGAAATGAATTCTGGAAACAGGATTTTCATCTCATCGGATGCATCACTTTTCAACAATGAACTGCTGCATTCCCATGACAACATCATATTTGCAAGGAACATCATCAATTGGCTTACACACGGAAATCCTGATGTTGCAGTTGTTTTCGATGAATCCCATAACCAGAAAACAGGCACCCGTGAATTCAGCTCTGCAGCCATGTTTGGGTTTTTCCAGGGCTATGTCAATTGGCTGTCCACAAACCCATTTCTTTCGTGGATATACCCGCTATACGCTCTGAGAACGTTAAAGAGATGGCTTCCATCTGAGGAAAACAAAAAGGAAAAGAAGAAAGAAGAAGAAAAACGCTTTGAGGAACAGAAATCAGAGCTTAAATTCAGGACATCATCCTTCTTTGCGAAGAAAATCAATTGGTACAGGCAGAATTTCAAGTACTCCCAAGCCTTAATACTCCTTAATAGGAGAATAGAGCGGAAGCTTAATTCATTAATGCAAAATGAGGTAAAAACCGTTTCCAATATCATTGCCAAAATTCGCAAGGAAAGGGGCAAATACATCACTGATGATGACCTGTCTCGAATTGAGAAATTCCTGAATAGAATGTTGGTAATAAAGCAGAAAAAAACGGAAATCGATGATATTGAAGAGTTCAATTCCCTTTTCTTTGAAATGTCATGGGTGGCTGAGAAAATATAATCTAATAATTCCATAATTACTCGGTTTACACAATCGAGATTGTTAATGGAATTATCAAATTGAATTACACAATTTAATTACACAAAAAGAAAGCAATACTTAAGAAATAATTTCACAATCCACAAACCATCACTAGCAATAATAAGCAATAATACAAAACTGACCAACAATAATACAAAACAACAATACAAAAAAGATAAGTGAAGATTATGTCAATAAATTCTCCAAAACAACAGGCCCCCGATGTTCATGTGGACGTTTCCCTTGTCAGGGAGGTGGCACAGGATGTGCTTACGGAAGTGAGCAGGGTCGTTGTTGGTTATGGCGATATTCTCCAGAACTTGTTTGTGTCCATGCTTGTCGACGGACATTGCCTGCTTGAGGGAGTCCCGGGTCTTGCCAAGAGTGTTATGGCCAAAACTTTTGCCAAAACGCTTGGTTGCAGTTTTAAGAGGATTCAATTCGTGCCTGACCTGCTGCCGGCGGACATCACTGGTTCAATGGTATATTCAAACAAGACTGGGGAATTTGAAGTAAGAAAAGGACCATTGTTTGCCAATTTTGTCCTTGCGGACGAAATCAATAGGTGTGCCCCAAAAACCCAGGCGGCTATGCTTGAGGTTATGGCGGAAAAGCAGATTACAATTGAAGGACAATCATTTCCCGCTGAAAAACCGTTCATTGTAGTCGCAACCCAGAATCCTGTCGAGCAAGAGGGAACATATCCCCTGCCGGAAGCACAACTCGATAGGTTCCTGTTCAAACTGTGGCTGGAATACCCGACAGGTGAAGATGAAGTCGAAATCCTGCGGAGACTAGATTCGGGAAAACTCGTGGATGTTGATGTCATTACTGATCCGAATGAAATAGTGGAGCTTCAAAGGGTGGTTAACCAAGTTTACATAGATGATATTGTCTTGGAATACATTAAGGACATTATACAGAAGACCAGGAGCGATCCACAGATTGCAGTGGGGGCAGGCCCCAGGGCAAGCATTGTGCTAATGCGATGCGGCAAAGCAAAAGCTGCCATCTTGGGCAGGGACTATGTAAAACCTGATGATATCAAGGATCTCTGTGTTCCCGCTTTGAATCACCGCTTGGTGCTCAAGCCCGAAGCGGAACTTGAGGGTGTCAATATCGTTTCGGTAATCAATAGGATCCTCTCAGAAACACCGTGCCCGCTATAGACCCCACGGGGCATAATAAGTAAAAAAAGGGAAAGTTCAGTAATTCATGGCTATGAAGCCGCAATAACCAATAAAAATAAAAATACTATCTACCCCCCTTATGGGAAATAAATTGAAACAATAGGCACTAATTGCTACATATAAAAATTGGATGAGACATTATGTTAGGTGGAAATGGTCGCGCCCTCCTGCTGTTCGGGATTTTTTTCCTGACTGCAGGATTCGCGTTTGAGGTATATTATCTAATCGTATTCAGTCTGTTCTGCCTGTTTGCGACTGTATTTTCATTGCCACAGTTTGATGCATCACTTAATGTGGACGACCTGAAGGTGGAACGGATCCTCGAATCGACCACAATGTTCAAGGACTCATTCTTGCATGTCAAGGTTCGGATTGAAAATACGGGGGGTTCCCAGTTTAACTTCATCGACATTTTTGATGAATATAATGCTGAAACATTTAGAGTGGTGATGGGCGAAAACTTCATCGCTACCAGAATCAACCCCAAACAAGTATTGACATTTTCATATATTATAGAGCCGAAAGTTAGGGGAGAATACTCCATTGGGCCGCTTTCGGTAATTGTGAAGGACAGGCTAGGTTTTAATGCCGAAAAAAGGGTCGTTCCTGATTCCATTGATGACATCCTCATCTATCCGCCCTATGAAATGCTCAGAAAAATTGAAGCACTAGCTGCACAGCGTGCAGTGAACAGGACATTTGGTATCCACCGCTCAAGAATAAAGGGCATGGGAACGGAGTTCTATGGCATGAGACGCTATGTATTCGGTGACATGTTCCGCTCAATAGATTGGAAAGCCAGTGTAAGAGCACAGAGGTTAATTGTAAAGGAGTTCGAGACTGATCGCTCAATCAATGTAATGATATTTGTAGATTCGTCAAATTCTATGGGAGGTGGAGCGATTGATGCTACCAAATTTGAATATTGCGTTCAGGCTGCACTCATGCTCGCCAGGATTGCACTAGACCGGAAAGATCGTGTGGGAATGGCAACATTTTCAGACAGGAAACACTTCCGTTTCCTCCCACCATCAAATAAAAAAGGGCACTTTTACAATATGCTTGACTTTCTTGCCAGGGTAATGCCAAAGCATGAAAAAAAATTTGAGGACTCAATGGACGAATATATACACAGGTTTAAGCCACGCAGTTTGATTGTTGTCCTTTCAGATCTGGAAACCAGCAAAGATGACATCCTCCTTGGACTTAAAAAACTAAGGGCTCAGGGAAACATGGTTATATTCATATCTCCATTCTCACCATGGTTTGAAGTCCACGAAACGGATTTGACTCCTACCGACAAGGCAATTGCTGAGGCAATTTCGGAAGAGATGATGGAGCATTTGTTAAATGTGAAGCCAGGCATTGAAGGAATGGCTGGAACACTTATAAATGTAGGACCCAACGACATGCTTCAGATTGTCCTAAACGAATATGCAAAAGCACGACATGGAGGAAAGGGTGAATAAAAACATGAACTCGCTGTTATTGACAATGAAATTTATTCTATTGGGAATCAGCGCTTGGATGATAACGAATTTTATGGGAATTATAGACTTTTCAATCGTTGATCTCTCATCCATAAAACTTTTGCTTGATTCAGGTGTTAGGCTCCTTACATTTATTGGATTTTATGTATTTAAATTCGCATGGCTGGTTTGTGATTTGTTAAGTGGTCTGGCTTTCACACCATTAGCAACAACGGGCTATTTCAACAGAAATCTACAAGCATCGATTTCCTTAGAATACAGTACAAATGTAATCGAAAGGTGGTTTGATGTACCTATAAATTATGATTACATGGCTGATGTTACCGCTTTCACAAGCAATGTATACGTATTAATCTTTCAGATAGTAGTAATTGCAATGATATATTATGCCATCAGGAGTGTCATAAGCAACAGCCCTAAATTTGCAATCAAAACTGTAACATTCCTAAACGTTATGATAATCATCCCTTTGACACTTATCGGCATCCAAGAAATGGTTGATATATTCTTTGCAGGATTTGATTTGAGCACTATCCTAGGGATTTCTGGTTCAGGAGTAACAAATCCACATGTTTTACCTTATCCCCTTAATCCCTCTCTTCTATACCAAGCGATTAGTTCCAGCTTCATGGAATTCGTTACAAGCAGAATTTTTACACTCTCGCTTTCGGCGTTTCTGTATTTGGAGATAGCCTTCCAACTCAGTTATATGTACCAGGTTATAAGTCCATCTGAAGAAAGAAAAGAACGACTTAGGAACCAACTGATCATTATTCGTGAAGCCGCAAGTTCAGCTGTTATAGATATAAAAAAAATACAAGAACAATCAGAAAAGGAAAAAAAAACCCTGCTGATGGACGAAGAGGGAAATATCATACAAGAGAAAAAGATAAGCGTAAGGGAAATGCTCCGAACAGGCGGTTCTACAGGATTTTCCGATATCAGCACAATGATTGAAAAGCGGAAACTCGAAGAAAAGGCAAAAAAAATGATCGAAGCACGGCATGAAACAAGACGGCTATCGAATTACATCAATAAACTGATCCAAATGGATCCCGAGGCAGAAAACACCTTAACCGCAAGAGATTCTGCCCCTCAAGCAGGAAAACTTATCTACTCAACAGTAATTGATATAGTAACACGAATTGTAGGGATCACATTCCTTGTATTCATCGTTGCCCAAACCCCGTTGATAATGAAAAATGTTTTCTTGGTACCACCAGCGATGAGCGAAAGTGTTGAAATGTTCACACCTGAAGTGATCTTGACACTTCTAATTCCAATAATCCTTCTCTTTCCGATGGTCTCAGTCGTTATCAGAAAAACCAAAGAATCTCACCTAAAACAAAAACTTGCAGAAGAGAGAAAAAGACGTGAAGGTATCGAAGAACTGGAAAAAGCTGAAGTCACAGCCGCCTGAACGCAGTTTCTTTTATGTCCTTAATTTTTTTTCCTGTTTTTATCGCAGCTTGAATTGTTCCTGCAGCAATTGCAAACACCAATTTACAACCGAAGGTTGAATGCATTCTTGTGAAATCAAGGCGAAAAATGAGCAATTTTACTGATTTTTTAGTTGATTTCAATTAAGCATAATAAATTTTTTTTTATTCCGGTAATATAAGACAACATGCCTGAAGAGAAATCCGAAGAATCAAAAAAAACCCTAATGTTGATGCAACATAGGGGATTCATCTATGGACCAGGTCCCGAAATCTACAATCCTATAAAGGGTTCATTTGAGTATGGCCCCCTCGGAAAACTCCTGAAAAACAATATTGAAAATTATATGAGAAAAACTTTCAGGAAAAATGGATTCTGGGAGGTACAATGCCCTTTAATAGGCCCAAAAATCGTTTGGAAGGCCTCTGGTCATGTCGATCGCTTCTATGATTATATCATTCAATGCACCAACAAAAAATGCAAGAACGTCCATAGGGTTGATACAATGCTTGAATCAATGGGATATGACCTTACGGACGTAAAAATGGATAATTACCAATCAATAATTACAAGGGACAATGTCAAATGTCCCGACTGCGGCGGCGAACTAGGGGAAGTGGCTGAACAAAATCTCATGATTACCTCACAAATAGGATTCCCATCAACGGAATTCATCCTTAGGCCAGAAACTGCGACCACAACCTAT
>JAJRVU010000429.1 GCA_024277145.1 Planctomycetota bacterium | reverse complement strand
ACCGATCTCCCGAATGGTAACTTCAAAGAATTACGTGCATCAGGTGAGCATGTATCTGTTAAAAAAGGACAAGGGGCATTCAAGGCAGCTGTGCTGGATTATCGAGTTTGGGCGTTGTTCTTTGTTTATGCAGCCTGCTTTGGTATTGAACTGACAATTAATAACATTGCAGCTATTTATTATATGCAGAATTTTGATCTTGGGTTAAAAACAGCAGGGTTAGTGGCTGGTTTGTTCGGACTGATGAATATTTTTGCTCGAACAACGGGTGGATTTATCAGTGATAAATTTGTAAAGAATGGTGGATTAAAAGGACGTGTTCGCTGGCTGTTTATTGCATTGTTTATCGAAGGAATGGCGTTACTGTTGTTCTCCCAAATGCGGGTTTTAGCCTTTGCTATTCCTGCCATGATTCTTTTCAGTTTGTTTGTACAAATGTCTGAAGGGGCCACGTATTCCGTTGTTCCTTTCGTTAATAAAAAAGCTCTGGGAGCCGTTTCCGGTATTGTTGGGGCTGGTGGAAATATGGGCGCCGTTGCTGCTGGTTTCCTGATCCGTTCAGAAAGTATTTCTTATCAACATGCACTGCTGATACTCGGATTTATAGTGACAGGATTTTCATTCTTCGCATTACTGGTAAGATTCAGTCCGGCTGCTGAAGCGGAAGCTGCTGAAGATTTTAAATTAGCGATGGAACGACGACGTAAAGATCACAAAGTACGCCCTGCAAAACCAGGCTTGATTCCTGGAGTTCGCGTTTTGCGTCCAATGGATGCACTACGTATTTACCTCGGCTTTGCACTGGTTGCAAAAGGGGTCTATTTCATCATGAACATGACTGAATTGGAAACTCAATTACCGGACGGTCTGGGAGAAGTTCAAAATCTGATTGCATGGGTGGTTGTTTTTGCACATGTGATTGCTGGAGCCAGTCTGGCACTCGGTTTTGCTACCAGAGCTTCTGCAGGTCTTAATGCGATTGTTTTATTAGGAGCAGCAATAGTTGCATTACTCGGTGCGGGTGAAGGCAGCTTGCTGATTGCAAATATTGATTTCCAGTTTTCATTCTTTGTCTTCTTCTGCCTGGCTTTATTAGTCTGGCGAGGAGCAGGACCATTTTCACTCGACTACCTGTTCAAAATGGAAGAAGAGAATGGGCTTACGACAAAAACTTAAATTAGATGAATAAAAAACAATTGATATTAATTTATTAGTGTAGTTCTTTAACTGAAAAGTATTGGAATTTATCATGGCTAAGACACCCGAAAAATGGGAAGTCGATGACGAACAGTTTTGGGAATCAACAGGTAAAAAGATTGCGAACAGGAATCTCTGGATTTCGATTCCGAATCTGCTTTGCGGTTTTTCCGTTTGGCTTTATTGGGGAATGGTTGCCAAGATTATCCAACGTATCCATTTTGCTAACCCTGACCTGTTTTCATTCACATCATGGAATGATGGTGTCGCCTATGATAAACCGGGGTACCGGGCGTTATTGTTCACACTCCCCGCAGTCGCTGGGCTAGCAGGTGCTACCCTTCGTATTCCGAATTCGTTCATGATTGCCATTTGTGGTGGCCGTAACGTTAAATTCATGACAACCATTCTGTTAATCCTTCCTGCTATCGCAGCGGGGATTGCATTACAGGATCCAAATGTTCCGTTTTATATACTGGTGATTCTGGCAGCAATGTCAGGTGTAGGTGGGGGAGCGTTTTCTTCTTCCATGTCCAATATCTCATTTTTCTTTCCCAAGAAAATGCAAGGATTGGCTTTGGGTTTGAATGCTGGTTTAGGAAATGCGGGCGTGAGCGTAATGCAGTTCCTCATCCCCTGGGTTATTTTACGGGGAGTTTTTGGCGGCGTAGGTGGAGAACCTCAACTAGCTGGTGAGACTTCTATATGGGTTCAAAATGCAGCTTTGGTCTGGGTTCCCATTATGTCATTCCTCGCAGTTCTTGCCTTCTTTGGAATGAATAATTTACCTCAGCACAAGTGTGGTAGCACACCCGCTGCCATTGGAAAATATCTCTGGCTTCAGTTTATCGGTTTTGCAGGTGCTGGTGTTGCTGTTTGTATGCTTCTCTTTTTCAAACCTGCAGGATTGCCTGAGCTGATTCGAATACTGCTGATTCTGCCGGTAGCTGTACTTGTGACATTAGCATTAATGAAGTTTGCAACACCCAAAGAAATTCAATCCAGTTTGGACAAACAGTTTGCCATCTTCAAGAACAAACATAATTGGGTCATGACCTGGCTTTATGTAATGACATTTGGTTCGTTCATTGGTTATGCAAATGCGTTTCCTAAATTGCTGGATGATATTTTTGTGACTGAGACCAATGGTTTGAAAACGTCCAGCTATATCTGGATTGGTGCTTTTATTGGTGCACTCATTCGACCTGTTGGAGGTTGGCTTTCTGACAAATGGGGCGGAGCTAAAGTGACCCAGTGGGATACGTGGGTCATGGTGGCTGCAACAATCACTGCGGGATACATCGTTTCTCTGGCTGGTCAGTCTGAGACCCCTGAAAAATATTTCTACCCGTTCCTGATTGCGTTCATTGTGCTGTTTGCAACAACCGGAATTGGTAATGGATCTACCTTCCGAATGATTCCTATCATTTTCTCAAAAGAACAAGCGGGACCAGTTTTGGGATGGACATCTGCCATCGCAGCTTATGGTGCATTTTTAATTCCGAAGATATTTGCAACCCAGATTAAAGCGGGAACTCCTGAATATGCTCTTTATGGTTTTGCCGGATACTATGCCAGTTGCTTGTTGGTGAACTGGTGGTTCTATGCCAGAAAAGGAGCCGAAATTGAGTGCTAAAAGGTCTCTGATGAATAAACCCTATATCACATTTATATTATTGGTGGGATTGTTTATTTCCTGCATCATTATGTTATCAGGAGCAACAGCTTTGCACCTCCCGGATAATCAGCAGGATTACGCACCGATCCAACCGATTAGTTATTCACATCGGCTTCATGCAGGTGAATTAAAAATTGACTGTATGTACTGTCATTCCAATGCAGCAGAAAGTCGGCACGCAGGCATTCCTTCGGGAGATGTCTGCATGAAATGCCACAAGTTTGTAACAGCTTCTTTCAATGAAGTTCAAGCTGAAAATAAACGGGCTGAAAAGGAGAAAACTAAAGCGAAGCGAATCATTTCTCCTGAATTGGCCAAGCTGTATGAATCAATGGCAGTTGATCAGGAAACGATGAAGCCCATTGAAGGGAAAGAAGCAAAGGGTATTGACTGGGTTCGCGTGCATAACCTTCCGGATTACGTTTATTTTGATCACAGCGCCCATGTAAGCAAAGGGGTAAGTTGCCAGAAATGTCACGGACCAATTGAAGAAATGCAACGAGTGAAACAGTTCTCCACACTTTCAATGGGATGGTGTGTGAATTGCCATCGAGAGACAAAAAAGACCGGCGTTAATGGAATGAAAGTCCATCCTACCACTGATTGTGCTGCTTGTCATTATTGATTTGCAATACTTATTCAATATAGAAGTTTATGAGTGATGAATAATTCAAACGAGAATAATCAGACAACAAAGAAAACGTACTGGAAAAGTCCAGAGGAACGGGATGGTCTGGAATTGCCTATCCTGAACAATGCCCCTCAGGAACAGTTTCAGGTAAGTCGACGTACGTTTCTTGAAGCAACCGGTTTTGCTGCTTCCTTGACTGCACTCTCTGGCTGCGATTCTTTTCGGGCTCCGGTTGAAAAAGCTCATCCATTTGCAGAACATCCTGAAGGCGTTCGACCGGGAAACATGCAATATTATGCTTCAACCTGTTCCGGTTGTTCTGCAGGGTGCGGTTTGCTTGTTGGCGTGCGTGATGGTCGCCCGTTAAAAATGGAAGGAATGCCCGAGCATCCACTTTCTCAAGGGGGTCTTTGTGCTGTCGGTCAGGCATTGCCTTTGGAATTGTATGATAGCCAGGTTTATTCCGGTCCGATTGCAAATCATAAAGAAGCAACATGGAATAATATTGATGAAGCAATCAAAGCAAAGTTAAAGAAATTCGCTACCGAAAAAGGAGCGATTCGATTTGTTACGAACAGTGTAACAAGCCCTACTTTAAAAAATTCCATTAACCAGTTTTTGAAACAGTACCCCGGATCAAAACATATTACGTTTGATTCCTTTAGTAATTCTGTCATCCTTGATTCCCACAAGATCAGCCACGGGGAACGACTGCTTCCTCATTTCCATCTTGATAAAGCCAAAGTGATTGTCGCGCGTGATGCTGATTTTCTCGGCAACTGGATTTCACCTGTTGAATT